>NZ_JAJDML010000071.1:0-13607 GCF_020594215.1 Blautia sp. DFI.1.216 | reverse complement strand
CAATCTGGAATGAATTTTGGCTACGTTACTGTGAACGGAGTGAACAGTAACGTTATTCCAGAAGGTAACAGCTCGTATAAGCAATCGTACAATCCCCATAATAATACTGTAGCTCATTGGCCTGGCAGACCTGTGTTACCAGCATCCCGTAAGCCTCCATCGATGAGAAAGCCTGTTTCGGAAACCTGCATGGAGCATCCGGATAAGTACAGACCTTACATTTCGTACAGCATCCCGCACCAATCGCCAGCATATCCGGATAAATCTCCCGAAGTTTCTTCTCAAATTCCACAAAATACTCCTTATGTCTGGCTTCCGTTTCCATCATTCCCTCGCCATCAAAAGCATCCTCCAATTCACCAACTGTCTGAACAATAATCCCATACTTATACTGCCGGACTTTCGCTTCACATTCCTCAAGAGAGCCACATCCCGGAGGACAGCTCCAGCACTTATCATACTTATGACAGGTATCTGCTGCACACATCTGTCGAACCTCCGGCTTCAGCTCAATCGTATCACAATCCAGCAACACCACATGCGAAAACCCCTGCTCCATTCCCATTTGCTCTATTTTTTTTATATCCATAATCTAACCCCTTACTCTCTTGTATAATCTATAGCAACCTCATCAGGCAGATAAAATCATTCACCTGTCTCAAATCCCAGTTCATCAATAAAATGATCCTGAAAATCAGCCGAAGCAGCCAGCTCAACGAATTCAATCTTTCTCACCAGCTCATCCATCTCCAGCATTTCCTTCTCATTCACAAGTGCGATCTTCGCACCCTCACCAGCAGCGTTTCCCACTGGTTTCACTTTCTTCACAAGCGTCGCCGGAAGCAAGCCAATCTTCCCGGCACTGACCGGATCCATATAGTTGCCAAAAGCACCTGCAATATATACCGAACAGATATCATCTTCTGTAATCCCAAGCCGCTCCATAAGCATCTGAATTCCCGCTGCAATCGCAGCTTTCGCAAGCTGAACCTCTCCGAGATCCTTCTGCGTCAGATAAACCCCTCTCTCATTACCGCCCCGCTCTGGCGGTACCAGAATAAACACACCTTGCTTCTCCTGTCCGCTTCTCAGCACACCATTCTCATCCAGCATTCCAGCATCCAGAAGACCCGCCACCAGATCGATCAATCCCGAACCACACAAACCAACCGCCGGCTTATTCCCAACAGTTATATAGTTCCACTTCCCATCCTCATACTTCACATGATCCACAGCCCCGGCCGCGCCACGCATTCCACACTCAATCTTCGCACCCTCAAAAGCAGGCCCGGCCGCAGTAGAACAGGTCACCATCCGCTCCCTGTTTCCCAGAACCATCTCACCATTCGTTCCAATATCGATCATCAGAGAAATCTCTTCCTGCTGATCCTGCCTGATAGCCAGCAGACATCCACAGGTATCCGCTCCCACATATCCTGCAATATCCGAAAGCATGATCAACTCTGCACGCGCCTGCACAGTCAGACCATAATCCCCCGCATTCAGCACCAGCCTCTCACTCACAGCCGGAGTATAGGGCGCATGTACCAGCGAAGCCGGAGAAATCCCCAGAAACAGATGATGCATACAAGTATTTCCCACAACACACACCTGAAAAACATCCTCTCTCCTTATCCCTGCATCCTCTGCCAGACTTCCCAACATCTCATTAACCGCTTTCCGAACACACATACTTAACGCTTCTGTTCCATGCTCCAGCGCATAATTCGCCCGCATGATCACATCCGCACCATACTGCGCCTGCGGATTCATCCTGCTCTCAACTGCCAGAGTCCTCCCATCCGCACCATCCAGCAAATACCCCGCAATGGTAGTCGTCCCAATATCAAACGCTGCCAGACACCTCCGACCAGCTTCCTTCCTCATTTCCAGAATCCGCCGTCTACTGTAAATCACATACCATTCATCAGAATCCCTGCGCATCCCATACAATTCACCCGCCAGCTTCAGATCCACCTCCATCTGCCCCGGCTCAACCTCACCATCTGTCTCCGCCAGCGTATCCAGCAGCCTCTGCCAGTCCGACCGCTTCTCCCCTGTTTTCGCCTTCTCCAGCTCAACCTGAGCCATCCGTAGTCCCGGTTCAAACACAACTTCTCTGTTAAATCCATCCGTCAAAATCTTTTCATTGCCAGCCCTGTCCAATGTCTCCACTACACAAGTCTCACCTTCACCAATCCGAATCTGACACGCCTTAACAACTTCACCATTAATCTTAACCAGACACTTCCCACATTTCCCCAGACCGCCACAAGGCGCATCCGGCCTCAGTCCTGCCTGAATCTCCGCCTCCAGTACCGATATCCCATCCTCCACCTCTATCTCAATATCCTCACGCACAAACTTAACCCAAGCCATAAAAACCTCCCACATATCCAATCCAAACATCACAACAGCCAACAGCCAGCTCAGAAAAATATTTTATTTCATGTGCATTTGCAGGGGTCTTAGATATTCTTAGCTCTCAGAAATCTGCGTTATGAGCAGACTGTATCACTGTCTGAGCGAAGTTTGCAACGGAGCGAGTTTGAGAAGGCTGCTCATGCCTTTAGCAGATTTCTGAGAGGTTAGAATATCTTAGACCCCGAAACCGCACATGAAATAAAATATTTTTCTGAGCGTCCCCTTTTTCCCATTATAACACACTCCAAAAAAATCCCAAAATACACGAAAGGACCACTCCACAGAGCAGTCCCCTCATAATATTTTCATGTTATACTAAACCCGCACAAAGCAATCAGATCAGGCTGCCAACTTCTTAGCCAGTGACGCCGCACTAGCCGCATCATCAGAATATCCGTCAGCACCAATTTCCTCAGCAAAAGCTTCTGTAATCGGTGCTCCGCCAACCATAACCTTAATATTACCTCTGAAATCCGCCGCATTCAACGCCTCAACAGTCTCCTTCAGAGCCGGCATAGTAGTAGTCAGCAGCGCAGAAAGAGCAATGATCTTAACATCCGGATTCTCTTTATAGCACTCAATAATCTTAGCCGCCGGAACATCGACTCCAAGATCGATCACCTCAAATCCGGCACTCTCGATCATCATGGCAACCAGATTCTTACCAATATCATGAAGGTCACCGGAAACCGTAGCAATGATAACCTTACCAAGTGCACCTGTAGAACCAGATGCCAGATGCGGTTTCAGAACCTCAACACCTTTCTTCATAGCACGAGCTGCAACCAGCATCTCCGGAACAAAGATCTCACCATTTTTGAATTTCTCACCAACTACAGACATCGCACTGATCATACCATCATTCAGAATCGCAACCGGATCATCACCCTCATCAATGGCTTCCTGTACAGCCGGTCCTACTAATTTCGCTTTCCCTTTTTCAACTAATTCCGCAACTTCATTTATCTTAGACATAATCAAATCCTCCTGTTATTTCTCAATTTCAGATTCCAACCACTTAATTCATTTACACAGTTTCTGCAGATTCAACTTACTTCTTCTTTGTTGTACCAATTAAGCCTTCTCTGTAAGCCCCTATATATTCCATACAATAATCATCCAGACCAAGTAATGCTTCTGTTGCATAAACCAGTCCAAGCATATCCTTATTTGTCGGATCCATAATTCCACTGTCCAGTCCTGCATTCATTGCCAGTACCAGGAACCCGTAATTAATCAGCTTACGAACCGGCAGATTAAAGGAAATATTACTGATTGCTGCCGTAATATGAATGGTCGGATACTGCTCATGTACACTTGTGATCGTCTCAATATTCGTTGCAATACCATCCTCAGAAGTACAAAGCATCTCAACCAGCGGATCAATGTGAATCCTGTCCGGAGCAATTCCGTACTCTTTCGCTTTCGCCATGATCTTGTCAAAAACTTTCAGACGGTCTGCTGCACATTTCGGAATACCTGTATTGTCACTCAGCAGCGCAATTACCTGCCATCCCTCATTTCCCGGCTCAGCCATGATCGGGAAAATCGTATCAATCTTATGTCCCTCTCCTGATACAGAGTTAAAAATTCCAGGTTTCTTACAGAACTTATAAGCCTGTGCCAGAACATCCGGACTCGGGCTGTCAATTGAGATCGGAAGATCTGTAACCTCCTGGATACAGTCGATCATCCATTTCAATGTTTCCACTTCTTCCGCTTCCGGAACAGAAGCGCAACAGTCAATATAAGTAGCTCCGCTTTCCGCCTGAAGCTTTGCTCTTTCTTTAATAAATTCAGAGTCTCTTTTTGCGATCGCTTCTGCAACGATCGGGATAGAACCATTAATTTTCTCACCAATAATAATCATTTTCAAACACCTCCATAGCATCATCCTCTGCAACACCTGAAATTTCATCTAAATATCGGACAGATATTTGTATTCCGTTTTGCCACTGACAAATACCTGAGATCAGAACATAATCTGCCATGGAAGCCTTGTAGATTCAGATGCCTTAATGCCAAATTTCTCTTCATTCAGCTTGTCAATGGAATCACAGAGAGATTTATAAACACCCGGATAAACAGAACCAGGGCCACCCTGAGCGATACACGGAATAAAGTATTTGTTTCCACATTCTTCGCAGACACGACGTACCACTGCATCACAATTCTCATCTGTCCAGCCCTCAAAATCAACTGCACGATTTTCGATACCGCCCATGAAGCTGATCTTTCCGCCATATTTCCTGATCAGTTCCGGAAGATTATTGGTTTCCATACATCCCTGCCATACATCGATCCCCATCTCAATCATAGAAGGAACCAGTGTTGCTGCGTAACTGTCAGAATGATGGATAACCAGCTCAACGCCATGACTGTGATAATATCCGTAAATTTCTTTATATGGCTCAAGTAAAAATTCATCAAACATTGCAGGACTCATAAATGTACTGTCCAGTCCACCCCAGTCATCATGATGGAATAATGCATCAGGATGAAGGTTGGAACAGATACCTTCAGCAAGTTCCAGTTCCCACTCTGTCAGATATTTGATCAGATCATGCATTTCATCCGGATTAGTAATATAATAAACCAACGCATTACTGATCTCACACAGATGATGAGTCTGCTCAAATAATCCCGGTGCAACGAAAGCTGCTTTAAATGCCTGTTCTCCGTCAACTGCATCATACTGAGCCTTCACCATATCCCACTGATCCTGGGTAAATTTCAAAGACGGTGCATGTACATAGTCTTTCCAGTCTTCAATATCCTTTACCACGATCTTGTCAGGAGTATGTACAGGAAAAGAACCCGGAACTCCTTTCGGGAAAGTATTGGTTACCCCCCATGCATTCACTACATTTTCCTGTCCCGGCTGAAGCAGCGGGTTTGTAAACATAAACGGATGAAAAAGAAGCTGCACTGCTTCATACTGATTAACAAATCTGTCAGGATTTCCGCCTTTTATAACTTCCAGCATATTCTGTTTCGGTGTTAACATATAATCTACCTCCTCATGCAATATGAAAATGCCCCCACATTCCCACATTTATTTGTTTAATTTGCCGTTCTTTATCTCGTTTCTGATGATTTTATTGTAGCATTTATACAATCCAAAATATATAATCAGATATGCGGATTTTTCACGCCCATATTCCTACAAATTGTATGAACGCATCTCAAGTATTGTGCCAACAGTAACCGGCAGCCATATAATAAATTTTAAGATCAACTGTAAATACACTTGTAACACAACTCTAAACACTGTATAATTTTGTACATACAGATATCAGATTTTAAAAATCATTTGTGCCTGCACAATAAGACTTTTAAACCTGATTTATCTAAACATGAAGAAATACGATTTATATAACAGATCAACAGATTCCGAATGTTTTACAGTAAATATTTAACAGGTGGTGAACGCAATGTTTTCAAAAAAATTATTAATACCTCTGCTATCGCTCAGCCTTCTTGTTACTCCTGCATACAGCAGTCATGCTGCTGAAAATGCAGAGGCCGCGGGAACATCCGTAGAAGGTCAGGGAATGCTTTCCCCTTCTTCATCTTCAGAGAGTTCTGAAAGCGTCTTTAACGATTCCGGGGCAGGCACATCTTCAGAACCGGTCACAAATGAGAAACTGGAGACAATTTTAAAACAGGTTCAAAGTCAGCTTCCCGCTGAAAACGGAACCTGGGCTGTTTTCATATCCGATCTTGTAAATGGAACCGAGGGCAGTCTTAATGATCAGAAAATGCAGGCTGCAAGCCTGATCAAGCTCTATATCATGGGAGCTGTCTACGAGAATTATGATCAGATAACCGGACAATACGGCAAGGATTCTGTAGACTCCAATCTGTACTCCATGATCACAGTCAGCGATAACGATGCAGCCAATACCCTGACAACTTATCTTGGCGGCGGTGATTCCGCAGCAGGTATGCAGGCTGTCAACAGTTTCTGCCAGGCACATGGCTATGACCAGACTCACATGGGACGTATGCTCCTTGCCAGCAATGAGAATGATGATAACTACACATCTGTAGGAGACTGTGGTCATCTCCTGCAGGAGATTTATAAACAGGATACATCCGGCTACACCCATGCCACTGATATGTTTAATCTGCTCAAGGCACAGACACGCTGTAACAAAATTCCCGCACAGCTTCCGGAAGGAGTCAAAACCGCAAATAAAACCGGAGAACTTGACAACGTGGAAAATGATGCCGGAATCATCTATGATTCCAAAAATGACGTAGTAATCGTATTTATGTCCCAGAATCTCTCAAGCGCCGGTTCCGCACAGAATACGATCGCTACCTTAAGCAGAACGATTTACGATTACTATAATTAAATAATGTACTCTCAGAGTACATAATAACCCAAAGGAGGGATTCACTATGAAAAAAAGAAAAAATATTGCAATTCCCATGATTCTTACAGCTACGATTGCTGCTGTATCTGTACCCTGCAGCTCACAGACCGTTATGGCATCTGACACTTATCAGGTAGGTGTAAGTAAAGGGTATCTGGCTCTGCGCTCTGCCATGGCTTATGATTCCTCCAACGAGATCGGCGAGCTGTATTCCGGTGATACTGTTGAAGTTACAGAATATACCACCAGTGATTACTGGTACGTCTATTCTCCAAAACTGAACAGATCCGGATACGTAAATAACGATTACCTGTATTTCCTCTCATCACAGCCGACAAGTTCGTCCGGTTCTTATACTGTCAGTGTTGCCAAGGGTTATCTGGCTTTGCGTTCTGCAAAGGCTTATGACTCTTCCAACGAAATCGGACAGTTATACTCCGGTGATACTGTAACAGTTTCTGACAGCAGTGATCCTCAGTACTGGTATGTCTATTCTCCGAAACTGAACTTATCCGGCTATGTAAATAAAGATTACTTATATTACAGTGGCGATACTGCTGCCAGTGCACAGAGTTCTTCCGGAGATTCAAGGACTGTCAGTGTTGCCAAGGGTTATCTGGCTCTGCGTTCCGCAAAAGCTTATGATTCCTCCAATGAGATCGGACAGCTGTATTCCGGCGATACAGTTCAGCTTATCGACACCAGCGATTCCCAGTACTGGTACGTTTATTCTCAGAAGTTAGGAAAAAACGGATATGTAAATAAAGATTATCTGATTGGCGGAACAACCACATATGCCACCAGAACAGTCAGTGTTGCTACCGGTTATCTGGCTCTGCGCTCTGCGAAGGCTTACGACTCTTCCAACGAGATCGGACAGTTATATTCCGGCGATACAGTTCAGCTTGTGGATACAACTGATGCACAGTACTGGTATATTTACTCTCAGAAACTCTGCAAATATGGTTATGTAAATAAAGATTATTTATATTAATCTTTTTCGTAACACTATAAACAGTTACACTTCTTTACATTCACCATATACAACAAAACAGAAAGGACTCACAGTTATGAGCCCCAAACGACAGGTTAACCATAACATTCGTAAACACTTTAACACAATCATTTACAATATTTCACGCTACGCGGAAATTGCTCTTTCTATGGTAATTCTGCTGGTGATCGCACTGGCAGGCTTCCGGCTGATCATGGAGGTTGCAGATACTTCTGTTATGTCCATGGATACAGAATTTTTCAGCACTTTCCTTTCCCAGGCTTTGTCTCTGGTAGTAGGCGTGGAATTTGTAAAAATGCTCTGCCAGCATTCCGCACAGACAGTTGTTGAGGTTCTGATGTTTGCCACAGCACGTCAGATGGTAGTCGAACACCTCGGGCCAGCAGAAACTCTTCTTGGCGTACTCAGTATCGCAGTTCTGTTTGCGATCCGCAAATATCTTATGACAGACAACGATGACATGAATGCTCATAACTGTCCGAAGAATACTGAAGAAAATTAAAGGAAACAAAAAACTGCATATCAGATACGATCTGTAAATTCTACCGGTCGTATCTGATTATGCAGTTTCTTTTTATTTCCACATGCTGATAAACGGGCGTCTCAAAAAAAGTAATTTTATATGATATATTCTATAGTTATGGTTATCAGCATGATGGGCGCTTATTTAATAATTACCACTAAAGAACTTACTGTCCTTCGGCAGTTCATAGCCCTTGAAGTAAGAGCCAAAATCAACCTTCAGATAATTGCAGAGGTTGGCAAGCTCAACCATAGTGTTGTCATTTACAGGAATGCCATTCTCTCTGCGCTCTTTTTCTGCAAATACTTCCTTCTCACCATGAGTATAAATCTGCTCTGCGCCTTCTGCCTTTGGACTCTGACGAAGAGTTTCCAGATATTCGGAAAAATGCGCCCTGATATCATCTGCATTTCCGAAGATTGCGGGATCAATGGCAGCAAATCCATGACAGATACCTGTCTTGTCTTTAAATGTACAGCATTTATCAGAAGTAACACCCATGGAAAAGATGGAGCTGAAAATCTCGCAGAGCATTCCATAACCGTAACCCTTATGACTTCCGTTTACCTCTTTATTACCACCAAGTGGCATGATTCCGCCGCCCTTCTTGGCAACAATATTGGCAAGTACATCCGGGGCATCTGTGCTTTCCTGACCATTTGCTCCCAGAGCCCAGCCCTGTGGAAGTGGTTTTCCCATCTTATTATACATTTCCAGTTTTCCTCTGGTAACTACTGTTGTGGAGCAGTCAAAAAGGAATGGATAAGGTTCTGCCGGCATTGCCACTGCAATGGGATTGGAACCAAGCATTGCTTTTCGTCCAAAGGTAGGTACCATGATTGCTTCCGAGTTGGTACATGCCATACCAAGTAAGCCCTGTTTTGAAGCCATTTCCGCATAATATCCTGCAATACCGAAATGATTGGAGTTTCTTACAGATACAAATCCAACACCTGTTTTCTTCGCCTTCTCAATAGCTTTCTCCATTGCAAAATGGGAAATCAGCTGTCCCATACCGTCATGTCCGTCGATCACTGCTGATACAGGTGTCTCAAATACGACCTCAGGTTTCGCATCCGGATGGATGGTTCCCTTCTCAATTCCTTTATCATATCTTACCATTCTCTGCATTCCATGGCTTTCAATCCCGTACAGATCTGCGGTAAGCAAAACATCCTTGATGATATTCGTCTCTTCTTCATTAAAACCAAATTTACGAAATACGTCGTGGCAAAAAGTATTTAATGTGTCATAACTCCATTTTACATATCCCATAACTGTAAAATCCCTCCATTCAAGTATTACTCATTTCGTTTTTGGTATTACCAATTTGTTAAGCTGATTATACCACTCTCATTTTCAAAGTGCAATACGTTTTTTATTTTTTTCAGTATTTCTTATGTTACTGTATTACTGCTCCCTGCTAATATCCCGAGACATGCAAGCCAAAATGTTACCGTCCACTCCGTTCACAGTAACATTCATTCCAGATTGCCTGTAGCAATTGGACATCTTCTCTTGTTTTTCTAAAACTGCCGTAATATACTATGTACAGGCAATCCTGCCTGCAGGATTGCCTGCTCATTTAATAAATAATAGATTACTGCTCACTTCCGCACCTGTAATATATTTCACAGAACAACTCTGCGGTGGCAGTAACAGAAAAGGAACATTACTATGATTCAGGATATCGCACCACACACTTACCACAACGAATACAAACCTTCTGCCCCGGATAAGAACAGTTTTATCCTTGCCTACGAAAAAGGCAGTATTCTTCTTCCACATCAGGAACGGGAAGCAGATATTTATTTTCCACGTTTTCAGGATCTGGAGGAAAAAGTTTCAGATCTCTACAGCAAGTATATTTATCTGTTTTCTATCGATGATCAGCGTTTCTATCTGATCCCGGAATTGGATACCACCCTTCTTCCAGATTATGAATTCCAGGATATACGAAATCTTCGGACAGCCCGGCCACAGCATCTGGCGTTTGCAGGAGTTACAGGACATCAGCTTTTCCAGTGGTACAGCAAGCGCCGGTTCTGCGGCTGCTGTGGAAAACCAATGCTGCACAGCCAAAAAGAACGTATGATGGAATGCCCTTCCTGCGGCAATCAGGAGTACCCTGTCCTGTGTCCTGCAGTAATCGTAGGAATCACAAACGGAGATAAAATCATTCTTTCCAAATATGAGGGCCGCAGATTTAAGCGTTACGCCCTTATCGCAGGCTTTGCAGAAATCGGAGAAACCATTGAAGAAACTGTTCACAGAGAAGTAATGGAGGAAGTTGGCCTTAAGGTAAAGAATCTCCGCTATTACAAAAGCCAGCCATGGTCCTTCAGCGGTACCCTGCTTTTCGGATTCTTCTGTGATGTGGACGGCGATGATACCCTGACCGTTGACCATAAAGAGCTCTCCATGGCACAGTGGGTAGAACGTGATAAAATCCCGGATCAGGGCAATAATATCAGCCTGACCAAGGAAATGATGATGCTCTTCCGTGATGGAAAAGAACCCAGATAAACAATATTCTATATCAGAAAAAGCTCATAGAATATTTTTCCCTATTATGCTAAAAGGATACATACACGGTAATGTTACTGTGCATGTATCCTTTTCGTTTCTCTGTAAAATTGCTTCACTATATTCTCAAAAATATTTCTGATTACTCTTCACGCCGCACTCCCGCTGCCAAATCCACGGCTTCTACGGCTTCCATTACATTCCTGCTCAAATTCTTTCAGTTTCCGTCTTGCTTCCGGTGTCAGATTTGTCGGAACTTCAATCTGTACAGTTGCATATTCATCACCGTGTACCGACGGATTATTCATTGCAACGATACCTTTGCCTCTCAGACGTATCTTCGTTCCGGACTGAGTACCCGGTTTAATGTTACAGAGAACATCACCGTAAATAGTGTGAACCTTCGCCTCACCGCCAAATACTGCTGTTGTAAATGGGATATTTACAGTTGTATAAACATCTCTGCCTTCCCGTTTATATCCCGGTTTATCCTGAACATTTACTTTCAGAAGCAGGTCACCGGCTTCACCTCCGCCGACTCCCGGATATCCTTTTCCTTTAAGTCTGATAGATTTACCGGATTCAATACCTGCCGGAATATTGACTTCGTAATTCTGGACGCCACCGTTGCTGCTCTGCAGGCGGATAACCTTCTTACCGCCAAAAGCAGCTTCATCAAAGCTGACAGTAACCTCTGCATGAAGATCCTCACCTTTACTGCTGTAAGAACCGCCAAAGCCGCCAGTTCCATTGCTTCCGAATCCACCAAAACCACTTCCATGAAATCCACTGCCACCGAAGCCGCTGCTTCCAAAACCACCGGATGATTTACTCTTCTTAAATCCACCACCAAAGATGTTCTTCAGGATATCATCCATATCTTCGCCATTCTCAAAATGATATTCATGATAACCATTGCCATCACTGTACGAGCCATGGAAACCGCCGCCAAAAGGATTGCCCTGTGCTCCGCCAAAGCCACTGCCAAAAGGACTTCCCTGTGCGTTTCCATAATTACCGGCACCTTCTTCAAAAGCAGCGTGGCCAAACTGATCATACAGTTTACGTTTCTTCTCATCACTCAGAACATCATAGGCTTCATTTACTTCCTTAAAATGCTCTGCTGCCGAAGCATTTCCCTCATTACTGTCCGGATGATATTTCTTTGCCAGTTTTCTGTATGCTTTCTTAATCGTTGCTGCATCTGCGTTTTTGTTCACGCCAAGAACTTCATAGTAATCTCTTTTCAATATCATCACCTTCCCTCATAAACACATTCTAACGCAATCATTCCTGACTTCATATTTCTGCAATCCTCATTATGCAAACAACGGGAAGCCAAAAGATTTGACCTCCCGTTGCTGTAACTTAACATCTATTATCCTTCAATGGAGATGCTGTGCTTCTGTTCCACTGCTGGCTTTGCTTCTTTCTTCGGAACAAATAATGTCAGGATACCATGTTTGAATTCTGCTTTGATGTCGTCCTGATGTACTTCCTTACCTACATAAAAGCTACGACTGCAGGCACCTGCATAACGTTCTCTGCGGATATAACGTCCTGTCTCTTTTTCTTTCTCGTCTTTATCCAGGCCTTTCTCTGCACTGATGGTCAGATAACCATTTTCAAGTGCTGCATGAACTTCATCTTTCTTAAATCCTGGAAGATCTACAACCAGTTCGTATCCGTTATTCATTTCCTTGATATCAGTTTTCATTACATGATTTGCTTTATGTCCATAAAGTTTCTTCTCTGCATCCTTCATTGCTCTGTCATCATAATAGAACGGGAAATCTCCAAAAAAGTCATCAAATAAATTTTCTCCAAAAATACTAGGCATTAACATAAGTCATATCTCCTTTTCTAATATATTTTATATATGTCAAATCTGTTCACCAGATTTACTTTCCAAATCTATCTTTACAGGCTTTTTCAACCTTTTATCTTCAATCTTTTAGTGTAAGCTTTTATTTTTATATCTGTTTTTAATCTCTGGCCGACCCTTAACGGGTCAGTCAGAATATTTATTCATCAGCCTTCAATGGCAATTGTTTTCTTCTGTTCTACTGCTGGTTTTGCTTCTTTCTTTGGTACAAATAATGTGAGGATACCATGTTTGAATTCTGCTTTAATGTCTTCTTTCTCAACTTCTTTACCTACATAGAAGCTACGGCTGCAGGCACCTGCGTAACGTTCCTTACGGATATAACGTCCGGTTTCTTTCTCCTGCTCATCTTTATCCAGGCCTTTCTCTGCACTGATAGTCAGATAACCATTCTCCAGGTCAGCCTTTACTTCATCTTTGGTAAATCCCGGAAGATCTACGACCAGTTCATAGCCTTTATCAGTTTCCTTGATATCGGTTTTCATTATATGGCTGGCTCTGCGTCCGTAAAGTTTCTTCTCTGTATCTTTCATTGCTCTGTCATCATAATAAAATGGAAAATCTCCAAAAAAGTCATCAAATAAATTTTCTCCAAAAATACTAGGCATCAACATAAGTCATCTCTCCTTTTCTATACCGTCCATCTACATGTGATGGACTCTCAGTTATGCATCTTTACCTTGTTTCTTTGGAACTTAGGTTATCAGGAATCTCATAGAACTTATTTCTTTGTTCTCTTTTTGTTCCCCTTCCTTTGTTCTAGTTGTAATATAACACTTATTATTAGCACTGTCAAGAGGTGAGTGCTAATTTTTTGAGATTTTTTTTGCAAACCCTTTAAAATCAATGGTT
>NZ_JAJDML010000070.1:0-13681 GCF_020594215.1 Blautia sp. DFI.1.216 | reverse complement strand
TCTCACCCTGACTCTCTATATACTGATGGATTGTTTCAACAGGTGCTATATTTCAAAGATTTCTTTTGTTCTCTCTGACATCTTATCGTCCAGCATCTTTCTGCTATATTTCATAACCAGAATCAAATAAAAACACTGAATGAGAATTATTATCTAAACTCATTATGTACACTCACTCCTCGACCGCCCAAAACCCAAGAGCATATTGTTCTTTTTTCTATTATAATATATTTCTTGTATCAGAACAAGTGTTTTTGTGATTTTTTATGAATTTTTATGCATTTGAGCAGATATGCTCGAATGTGCAATTCATCCCATCACCTATAGGACGCCACTGAAAAAGTGGTAAGTTTAGTATCACAGGGTGTCAAATATGTGCAAAAATGTTCCTTGATAATAAAATATTGCTAAAATAGTGTTTTGAGGGATGCAAAATCTACCCTTTTGAGAGATGAATTTTCCTATTTTTCCTCATTTGGGCAGACTTCTCCCTTTAGTTTTAAAATTCGTCTTAAATTGACTGCAAATATTGATACTGCTCCTTGAAGTTGCATGTTTGATAGTCCAGCAGCATCACAACGACTATATCCGTGTATATTTTTTAATTCACTATTTTTTGCCTCTATCATATAGCGGGTTTTGAAACGTTCCTTGAAATATTGTGTTTTTTGAAACGCTTCTTGATTTTTATGATAATCTGATTTAATAGTGATACTATACGTTTTGTTTTTTGCATTTTCTTTATAGCAGCCATTACGATAAGGACAGACATGGCATTTATTAATATCGAAAAAATATTTGATACGTGTATTCTTTTTCTGATTACTACGTTTGTCAATTCGATATTTTATAGCCAAATGCCCCGCTGGGCACTGCATGGTATCCGCATCTTTATTAAAGATAAAGCCGTCCTCTGAACGAGTCCCTTTTATGATGCTCGGGTTAAGCTTTGAAATTAATTTATAGTCATTGCTTTGTGCATCTTTTAAATTTTCCAGTGTGGAATATGCGGTATCTGCTATTACTTCATTAACGGTTGCACCTGCTGCTTTACTTTTTTGAACCAGTACTGGAAGTTCCTGACCATCAAATGCTTCGCCGGATGTGATTGTTGCTGCTGTGATAATCCGTTCATCTGTCATGGCCAAATGAGTTTTGTATCCGTAAAAAGAAGAATTGACCGTTTTATGGCCAATCCGGGTCAATGGATTGATCATAACAATCAATCTGATTATCCAAAATTTCGGATAACATAGAAGATTCTTCTTTAATCGTTGGCAGTTCTGAATACGGACTTTCCTGAACTGTGTTTAATAATTCATGACAGTATTCATTATACTCATCTAAAGAAGCTCGTTTTTCAGGTTCATCTGGCAGATAAATGTCTTTATCAGAATCTTTTAAAGCTGCTTTTAAAGCTGCTTTTAAAGAAGTAGAGGCTTTTTTCAACATTTCTCTCTGAGTAGTTTTATGATAACGGGCTTCTGTATGAGTTGAGTCAACAATTATAGTATTGCTTTTTAAAACACCTTGATTTATGGCAAGTTCTACACTTTTATTTATGAGCAGATCAAGTATATTTTCATCTTTTAAACGCTGCTTTCTGAATTTGGTTAAAAGACTAGGATGGATAACCTCTTCTTCTGGCGTTAATTCCAGAAAATATTTAAAAGACATATCATATCGTGATCTTTCAACAACACCATTATCAGAAAGGTTATAAAGATATTTTAAAAGCAGATATTTAAATAGCAATATAGGGTTTTTTTGCATTACGTCCATTATCAAGGCAATATTTATTTTTTAATTCATCATATATAAAAGAAAAATCGACCAATTCCCTGATTTTTCTTAGAATATGATCTTTTGGAACAATCATGTCATATAAATCTGAATAATAACTAAGGCTAAGTTTAAGTTGGGATGATAACATTTCAACCTCCGACAATTATGATACCTTAATTATATCAGATATATGATTTTACGACCACTTTTTCAGTGGCGTCCCTATAGAGGTGAGGGAATTCTTGCTACGATTGTTAAATAATTGCAAAAAAGGTTTCAAATTATCAGAACTCTTGATGAGATAATGATAACATGAAACCTTTTTGCGTAAAGCGGTATGTTGGATTTGCTTCATGGGGACCGCTTCATATTTTATTTTTATGCACATCATTCTTTATGGGGTCTGACCCCAATGTTCAGCAATACCCACACGGTCACAATCCGAATCAGTTACCAACAACAGGTCAGCGTTGCACTTCCTGGCATACTCCATTGATAAGCATCCGGTATACTTCAAAATATTTGCAGCGTATCAACAGCTCCGATGCCATCCCCGGACGGTACTTCAGAACCCGCAGCGGCTGTCTCGGCTCTGCACTGCCGTGAAGATCTGCCACATCCAACGCCTTGTCGATATGCAGTTCTCTTTTCTTCCCGTCCTTTCCTATGCGGTCGTAATCATACAGCCGATAGGTCAGGTTCGAGCTTTCCTGGATTTCTGCAACGAGCGCACCTGCCCCAATGGCATGGATCGTGCCTGCAGGGATAAAAAACAGGTCATCCTTGTGAATAGGTACATTCTGCAGATACTTCATCACCGTGCCCTGTCTTTCTTATCAGTTGTATTTTCTATCTTATTTACCGCTCCAGCTCAAACTTCTGCTTATCGTGAACGTTGATATCCGCGCCCAGCTGTACTTCAATCAGCTTCAGTTCTGTATCAGCTATCACAGTATGACGGCAGCCTGCGGACATAGTTATAACGTCACCTGGCTTTACCATCTGCTCCATATCATCCACGATGGTTTTTCCCTCACCAGATATGACTACTCACACCTCATCCCGGTTCTTGTGACTGTGATAGTTCATACTGTGGCCGGGATTTTTATAATTTTATTTCGTTCTTTTTTCTTTAGGCTGAAAAATTACTGGAAGTTCACATTTTTGCAAGAAATTCCGCATAAATACGGGCTGTTTTTAAATTTTATTCTCATTACCTTGATAGAAGATAGTAATTTATTACATTTGGAAGTTTCATTACGAATAACAAATGTGTTCTATGACATTCCCTAGACAAATAGATGAAGCCAGTAATCGAACACAGTCAAAGTCGCCCGACATATGCCGCATGCTATAATGAACACGAGATATCTCCTAGCTGTTTTTACAATATTTGATTGCAAATCAAAAAGCGTTCACAGCTCACCCTGACAGATGCTATGAACGCTCTAAAAAGAACAAAGACCAGAAAACGCCTTCTCATAAGACACACGTCTCTAAACACGCATATAAGATATACCCATTATTCACCACTCAGCAACAGATCCGTCAACATGTCTCCATATTGGATTCTTCCACTGATGCTTTGTCAGATTCTCTTCCAAAACAAGTTCTTTATTCACTTCAATCCCCAGGCCAGGTTTCGTTGGCATTGCACAGAAACCGTCAACAAACTGAAAATCTTGTTTATTTAATGCATAATCAAGCACACTTTTCCCAACATTATAATGTATGCCGATACTCTGTTCCTGAATAACTGCATTATAGCATGTTGCATCTACATTCAGACACGCAGCCAATGCGATTGGACCAAGTGGGCAATGCGGAGCGAGTGCCACGTCATACGCTTCTGCCATAGACGCAATCTTCTTCACTTCGGTAAGCCCCCCTGCATGAGACAGATCCGGTTGAATAATATCTACACCACCAGCTTGCAGAAGTCTCTTGAAATCATATTTAGTAAAGAGCCTTTCTCCCGTAGCAATTGGAATATTACAGGCAACGGCAATCTCTTTAAACACTTCCATATTTTCACACAGCACCGGCTCTTCAATAAACATCGGGTCGAACTCTTCCAGTTTTTTAGCTAGTATTTTTGCCATCGGCTTATGAACACGTCCATGAAAATCAATTGCAATACCAAAATACTTGCCACATGATTCTCTAATCGCAGCAACTCTTTCAAGAACAGCATCTATTTTGTCATAACTATCAATCATCTGCAGCTCTTCTGTCGCATTCATTTTGATTGCTTTAAACCCTGCGTCCTGCCTTTCTTTTGCCGCTGTGCCAACATCCGATGGCCTATCTCCACCAATCCAGGAATATACTTTAATCTTATCTCTACATTTTCCTCCCATCAATTCATATGCCGGTGCACCAAACGCTTTGCCCTTAATATCCCAAAGCGCTTGATCGATACCTGAAAGAGCACTCATTAAAACACCGCCGCCACGATAAAATCCAGCGCGAAAGATTGTAGCCGAAATGTCTTCGATTCGGAATGGATCCTGTCCTATCAAATACGATCTATATTCTTGCACACATGCCAGAACAGCATCACAATGTCCTTCAAGTACTGCCTCACCCCATCCAGTGATTCCTTCATCTGTAATAATTTCTACAAATCCCCATCGTGGTCGCACATGGTAAGCATTAACTTCGACTATTTTCACTTTCTTATGTCCTCCTTCAACAGAATTTCTTTTATATCTTTATTTTAGAATGATCATCACACCCTTCATTTTACCCTTGATACATATTTTTGAACATAAGATACTCCCAAATCCCAATTTTTATCTTTCAACACAGATAACGGCATAAGGTTACTCGCCAGCCCTACCCCCATATATCCTTCTTTAAAATAGTCATTAATATTATCAATAGTTACGCCACCAATTGCAATATAATTTGCCTCATCATATGGTCCTTTTAGCGCTTTGAGATATCCTTTCGGAGCACACCCTGCCGGAAACAATTTCATTGTTTTATAGCCAAATTCCAAACTTGTTGCAACATCTCCAGGTGTAAACACCCCAGGCAATAACATAATGTCTTTTTTTGCACAATACTGAAGCACATCAATCGGTGTACCTGGCGTAAGCAAAAATTGAGCTCCTGCTCCTATTGCCGCTTTTGCAAGATCCACACTTATTGCTGTACCTGCTCCTATCATACATTTTTCCCCAAAGCGATCTCGTAGTATTGCAATCTGTTTTAAACCATGCTCGCTGTTCAAAGCCACTTCAAAAAACGAAATCCCCCCATCTACAATTGCCTGCGCATAATCAACCGTATATTCCAATGGGATATTTCTCAGTATTGCAAGTATCGGATTTTCTTTTACAACAGAATACATATCCATTCTATTTTCCTCCTAGTATTATTGAAAATCAGATATGATCAGTAATAGCAACCATCGCTACAGGAGCAGCTTCCAACTGTGAAAAACGAATTGGAAATGCACAAATTTCTTTTATTCTTTCCACACCTAATAACTTCTGAATATTTACATCTTCAAAAAGAAGCAATGTTCGTTCTTTCTGTTCACTATTTGTTTCCAACAACGCATGATGGCATGGAAACCCTTCATCTCCACCTGTAATAGCACTATCATAACTAATAGAATCCATTGCTATTGCCTTTAATTCAGGGAATTCTTTTCGTAAATATTTCGCAGCCATTACCTCCATACATGGGAAATTATCCACAAAATCCTCCGGAGAAATATCTCTCAAACGCGAATGACCTGTATATAAGAACAAAATATCACATTCTTTTATTTCAGATTCATGCAATTTTAAATCCTCATATCGAATTCTCTCCCCTTTTCCTTTTGCAATTTCCAGAACTAATGGTTTTGTATAATGGAAATCCTCTATCGGAATCTGGTCGATTGTTTTTCCATTAGCATCAAAATGAAACGGTGCATCTACATGTGTTCCTGTATGCAAATGGTGAAATACAGAAGATGCATTGCTTGGATCTCCATTTTGTATTACTGTATTATATTCAATTCTTTCTGCTGGATTCGTTGGCCATTTAGGCATATCCAAACTTATTATGTAACTTAATTCTATTAACATTTTTACTCCTCATCTGGTTTACGGAAAATATATCCTTTACGTACCATATCAAACAGAATTGCCATAATAATAATCAATCCCATAACTACCTGCTGCAGATATGCATTAACACTCATAAGGTTCATTGCATTACTGATAATTGTTAAAATTAAAGCTCCAACAATCGTACCAACAACGCTGCCTTCTCCACCTGACATGCTTGCTCCGCCGATTACTACTGCTGCAATCGCATTTACTTCCATACCATTACCAATTGTACTGGTACATGTTAACAATTTTGACGTTAATACAACTCCAACCAGAGCAGACATGACACCCTGAATAACATAAACTGAAAACTCAATCAGTCTTACATTGATTCCGCTTAGCCATGCAGATTTACGATTACTTCCTGTAGCATATACCTTACGTCCGTATCCTGTATATTTCAATACAATATACGCGACTATATATAAGCAAATCATCAGTAATACGCAAAATGGCACACCTGCAATCTTTTTAAGACCAATAAAACTATATTCCAAAGGAAGCCCTATAATCGTCTTTCCCATAGAAATATAAAGTGCTAATCCCGCTGTTACATTAGACGAAGCAAGCGTAGCAATAAATGCCGGCATTTTTAATACCGTAATTAAAAAGCCATTAAAAACACCAACCAATACGCCTAACAAAAGCATTATGATGATTGCTGTTCCTACTCCTACTTTCCCTTCTGACAATAACTTTGTTCCAATCGTTGCCGAAAAAACAATACAACCTCCGACAGACAGATCAATACCACCTGTCAGAATAACAAATGTCATGCCAATCGCTGCGATGCCACAGGTTACAGACTGTGCCAACACATTGCTAAGGTTTGAAACAGAAAGAAATTTGTCTGTAAATATTGATGCAATAATACACATTACCAGCAATATAATAAATACCGACCCTTGTGACTTCATGAAATTTTTTACAATGGTTGTTCCGTTGGATTCCTTTTTCATTTTTAACCCTCCACCTTTACATTACGAGTCTTTGTAAATCTGTTTCATTTATTTTATTTATTTCATCCATGCCATATTCTCCTGTAATTTGGCCATCTTTCAACACTAAGATTCTATCAGCCATACCAAATACTTCCGGTACTTCTGATGATAACAATATCACCCCTATACCTGCTTCTACCATTTCATTGATCAGCTTATATACCTCTACTTTTGCTCCAATATCAATTCCTCGCGTTGGTTCATCCAAAACAATAATCCTGGCTTTTGATGCAAACCATTTGGCAATAACAACTTTCTGCTGATTTCCACCACTTAAGTTTGTCACCTTTTGTTTCATACTTTCACATTTAACCTGCAATTTTTCAATTAATTTCTGATTAACTGCTTTCTCTTTTTTTAAATCCAGAAAAACACCTCTTCTGATATGTTTTAATGCCGCTAGCGAAATATTAAAATCAATTGCCTGATTAACCTGCAGTCCCTCTCCGCCTCTGTCTTCTGAAATATATCCTATTCCGGCATTCACCGCCTCTACCGGAGATGCATATCTTGCATTTTTGCCATTAAACCAGATATTTCCTGTCAGCTTGTCATTACCCTTTCCATATACTCCAAAAAGAGCCTTTGCTATTTCTGTTTTTCCAGCACCGAGAAGTCCCACAATTCCAAGAACTTCACCACGTTTTAATTCAAACGAAATATCATTCAAATGGTTTTTCAATGTAATATGTTCAAATCTCAGCAATGTTTCGCCCTTTTCATAGCGAACTTTAGGATACTTGTTTTTGATGGTTTTTCCAACAACCATTTCTGCCAACAACTCTTCATTAATATCTGATGTTTGCACTGTAGCTACTTTTTTTCCATTGTTTAATATAGTTATTCTATCTGTGATATCCATCATCTCATCTAATTTGTGAGAAATAAATACAACAGAAATTCCTTCCTTTTTCAAATTTCTGACAATGGCAAATAAATTTTCAACATCTTTTTTGGGCAACGCAGAAGTCGGCTCGTCCAGAAGAATAAATTTACAATTTCCGTTTAAAGCTCTTGCAATTGCTGCAATCTGTTGCTGAGCAATACTAAGACGATCCATCCTTTCATTTACATTAATGTCCACTTTAATCAATTTAAGGAGTTCTTTTGATACCCTTTCCATTTCTTTCCAGTCAACCATGCCAGCCTTATTCTTAGGAATATTCCCCTGGCAGATATTCTCTGCCACGGTCAGATGCGGAAACAGATCTAGTTCTTGATACACCATTCGTATTCCATGATTAGCTGCTGCATGAGGAGAGTCAAAAGACATTTTTTCCCCATCAATATATATATCACCAGTTGTAGGTGTAAGCGCTCCATTGATAATCTTCATCAAAGTTGACTTTCCTGCTCCATTTTCTCCAAGAAGACCATGTATCTCACCTGGAAGGATTTCAAAATCGATATCAGACAGTACTGTAATTCCATAAAACTGTTTTCCAATGCCATTCAATACTAAACCTTGTTTATCCATTGTAAGTTCCTTTCAGAAAATAGTTTATAATTGCAATGAGGTGCTATAAATATAACACCTCATGTGTAGGTTACTATTCAATTGCATACGTATTCCATATGTTTGCGGTTTCACTCCAATATCCGTCTTCCAGATCGAAATTACCCCAGAATTCCGCTTCATCTACATTATCTTTTGTAATAACGGATGCGTTAACTTTTGTTACACCGCCACCTAATTCTTCTCCTTTGACAGTTTTTGTCAATACTGCTTTTACAGCAATGGTCGCTAAAGCAAGCGGTGAGTTATCCACTGTCATATCCACATATTCCTGACGAATATAATCCATCGCAGATGCAGCTCCATCAATAGATACAATCATTACATGTTCTGGATCGTCTAATGTTTTCAATTTTTCTGACTGCGTCAAACCGGAAATAACACCTGCTAACATGCAATCACTATGAAGGAATACAGCATCAATGTCTTCATTTGTTGTAAGGATATCATTCATAGCAGCCATAGATGATTCTGAAGACCAATCACAAGGATTATCTCTGATATCATCCAATCCATATTCTTCTACACCCTCTGCAAATCCTGTTGTTCTATCATCTGCAGAAGCAGTTCCTAAAGTCCCCTGCATTGTTGTTACTGTTGCACCTTCTCCAGCATTATCAGCAACATATTCTGCCGCCAGTTTACCCATTGCCACATCATCAATAAGCGCACTATAGTCAACTGTACAATCTCCATTGATAGCTCTTCCTACCGCTATAGCCGTAACTCCCGCTTCATTGCATGCTTTTACGGCAGGTGCAACAGCATTACTATCTGCTGCCTGAATTAAAACAACATCTACTCCTTTTTCAATAAAGTCATAAATCTGATTGCACTGATTCTCAACATCGCCATCTGCACTGCTTACTGTTACTTCTGCTCCAGCTGTTTCAAGTAAGTACTGTGCATACTTCTGTACTGCAATTACATATTCACTGTCTAATTCTGCAACAGTAATAGCTACCTTTAACGGTGTTCCGTCCTCTTTAATAGCAAGGTTCGGTAAAATTTCACTTTCAAAATTATCTACCGTCACTTCTGTTTCCGCATTCGCCCATGCTGTTATAGACATTGTAGGCATCAGAAGCGCTCCTACCATAATTGAACCCACGATCATTTTCATTTGTTTCCATTTAGCCATTTTCTTGTCCTCCTTAGTATTTATTGTGTTATGAAATAACAAATGCTTGTACCACGATAATATATTTTTTTTATTGTTATGTCAAGTCGTTTTGCAAAATTACATATTTTTTATAATTTATCCTCATTTTAATTGTGCATATTGTATATATCACGATAAAATAATTTTATTTTTTTACTTTTTTTATTTGATTATTTGTAAAACTTGTGTTATATTGGATTTAAATTAAAAGGAAAGGGGGAGAAACGATAGATATGGACACTATCCAGTATCCTACATTGATAAAAATCAATGAAATGTATCCTCAAATGACTCAAAGTCAGCAACAGCTTGCTACTTATATTTTGGAAAATCCATCCATCGTAGTAAATACATCGATAACTGATCTTATGAGTCACACTAATTTTCGAAGCGAAGCTTCTGTTGTAAAATTCTGCCGACTACTTGGATTTGACGGATTTAAATCTTTTAAAATCAAACTTACACAGGAATATTTAAATCGAACATTTTATCATTCTCAAAACGATATTACCTTAGACGACACACCTGGGGATATTAAGAAAAAAGTATTCCTTGGCGCTATTAACTCATTGAACAAAAATTCAGACACCATTATAGATGAATGTACAGAAGCCCAGCGTCTTATCATCTCTGCTAACCGCATTATAATTATCGGCCATGGAGCTTCAGCTGCAATATGCCAGTATGCCTATTTTCGTTTTACTGAACTTGGCCTTAATTGTGTCTACAACCTGGATGCACACATGACCGCCGCATTGCTTTCACATTCTAAGACTAATGATTTGATTTTATGCGTATCACAATCTGGTGAAACAGCTGACATTTATAAACAAATTGAAAACGCATACAGAAATAGAATTGCAACAATTCTAATTACAGGAAATCCCAATTCTTCTATTGCAAAGATTTCTACTGTCGTATTAAGCACACTTAGTGAAGAGTTCAGTATTTTGACAGATGCATTAAATTCGCGCATATCTCAATTCTGTTTAATTGATGCTCTTTTTTCTATGATCAGTATAAAAGATGCAAATAGAATGATTCCACGTCTTCAGGAAACCAGAAATACTTTTAAGAAATACAAGATAGAACAGAATAATTTGTAGAATTACATTTCATTTACTTTAAGAATGGATAACAAATGCTTACAACATCCACGTTAGAAAGGACAATCAGAAATGGATACATACACAATTACAATAGACGGCGGTACTACTAATACACGTTGCATTCTTTGGAACAGTAGTCGTCAACGAATAGATGAACAGAAACGTGAGGTCGGCGTACGCAATACGGCCATAGATGGCAATAATTCCAAATTAAAAAATGCTGTTAAAGAATGCCTTGAGCAGTTGCTTGAAGACCATTCTCTTACTTACGATAACATCAATCATATTATTGCCAGCGGTATGATTACTTCCGATGTAGGAATTGTTGTCGTTCCGCACCTCACAGCTCCTGCCGATTTAGAACAGATAGCTCGTTCTACTGTTGCAATAAGGCTTCCAGAAATATGTCCAATCCCAATCCACTTTATACCTGGAATCAAAAACTCATGTAGTAATATTTCTCTTGAAAATTACGAAGCAATGGATATCATGCGTGGCGAAGAAGTAGAAAGTCTCGCCATTATTGATAAATACCATAATGGTTCCCCAATGATCCTAGTACTTCCAGGATCACACAATAAGTTTGTCGCAGTAAATGCCGATAAAGAAATAACCGGTTGCCTTACTTCTATTTCCGGAGAACTACTTTCTGCAATTATCAACGATACAATCATTGCCAAGTCAGTAAACAGAAGTTTTGTTACTGCTGACCAATATGACAGAAAATGGCTTCTTCTAGGCTATAATACCGCAAAAGAAACCGGACTTGGACGTGCATGCTTTTCCGGTCGTATACTCGGACTTTTCTGCAACGCCGAGCCTTCAAAAATATCAAACTATATTTTAGGTGCAGCACTTCAGGGTGACATTCAGGCTATCAGAAATTCCTCCGCACTTTGTGTAACTGACGATACTCAGTTTGTTGTCTGTGGAAAAGATCCTTTTAAACAGGCATTAGTTGACATCTTCACAGAAGAAAAACTAAGTAACCAAATAACTATATTTGAACCCGAAGCTGGATTTTCTGCTTCTGCTTTAGGTGCATATCTTGTAGCTGAAAAATGTAAAATTATATAGGAGAAAATATATTATGAAAGTTGTAATTACAGATTATCAATACGAAAATATAGATTCAGAACGTTCAATTATCACTGGTGCAGGTTATGAATTATTTGATTACCAAGTTAAAACTACTCCAGATCTTATTCCAGTTGTAAAAGATGCAGATGCAGTCATCACACAGTATTCTGATATTAATGCAGAAGTAATCGAACACATGCAGAATTGTAAAATCATCATAAAGTACGGAATTGGCGTAAATAATATTGATTGTGAAGCTGCTTCCAAGAAAGGAATTTATGTGTGCAATGTACCTGATTATGGTGTGGATGAAGTATCCGACCATGCGTGTACCATGCTTCTCGCTTTAGGAAAAAAGCTACCCATCTTAGCAAAATCTTTCCGCAAAGGTGAATGGGGATATTCCAGTGTTGTCCCTCTTTTAAGATTATCAGAATGCACTCTTGGATTGGTAGGCTTTGGTCGCATCCCTAAAATGGTTGCCCGCAAAATGAGTGCATTTGGAATGAAAGTGATCGCATACGATCCTTATATAAATGAGACTGCTGCTCAGGAGCTAAATGTAACACCTGTTACTTTAGAACAGCTTCTCAAAGATAGCGATCTTATCTCTGTTCATTGCCCACTTACAAAAGATACTTACCATCTTATCGGGAAAGAAGAAATGACATTATTAAAACCAAACGCTATTCTTGTGAATACAGCTCGTGGCGGAATCATCGACGAGGCCGCTCTTATCGAAGCACTGCAAAACGGCAAGATTTCTGGTGCCGGAGTAGATGTATTTGAAAACGAACCAGTTACTCCAGAACATCCATTACTCCATATGGATAATGTAATCGCAACTCCACATAGCGCATGGTATAGCGAAACTGCAATTCATACATTGCAAAGAAAAGTAGCCGAAGAAGTAGTTAATGTATTAAATGGTAATCCTCCTTTTAATTGCGTAAATATGAAATAATTGAAGCAAGCGTCTCGTAACTAGGTAATCATTCGTATATTAACATCTTATAAAAGCCATCTGATACTGTTCTTGGCTGTCTGCCAGATTCTCTATCAGATGGCTTAGTATTATTTTTTCAGTTTAGTACGGCAGTATTCCGGAAGATCCTCTGGTAGTGTAAAATAGTTTGTGTTTTTGGATTATAAAGTGCCACAGCACTTTCCATCTACTCTTTCAGGTTCTTTCCGGCATTGTATTCAGGCTTCAGCTTCTTCCGGCCACCGCCTGGTTTTCTTGTTTTCTTCATTTTACTCATGCAACTCCAACGGCAGTCCATCCGGGTCATGGAAGAAAGTCATCTTCTTGCCGGTGTAATCATCCATGCGGATTGGTTCACATTCAATCCCTACCTCCGCCAGCTCATTCACCGTCTGCTCCACGCTCTCCACACAAAATGCAAGGTGACGCAGCCCACAGGCCTCCGGGCGGTTCGCACGCTTCGGCGGGTTTTCTTCTGCAAAAATCTCCAGCTCTGTGTGCTCATTGACACGAAGATCTAGCTTCCAGTCCTTACGCTCTGGACGGTAGTTTTCCCTGATGACAGAGAATCCAAGCTTGTTCACATAAAAATCCTTAGCAACTTCGTAGTCAGATACGATGATTGCAATATGATGTATTTTTGATAAGTTCATTTTCTCACGCTCCACTTCTTTAAATTTTGTTCTTCTTTTATTTTCGTTATAAACTATACGGCAACCTTCAAAAAATACCGTGTGAACTCCTGAAGTTCAGTTTGTCCACACGGCATTTATTTTTCTTGGATTCTTGTTTATTTCAGTTTTTCAAGAATCTCGTCCGCACTCATACCGCCGGCTAATAATCTCTTAACCACACTCTCTTCATGGGGTCTGACCCCAATGTGGTCAACTTAAGCCCAGAATGCTGAAAATTCAACGATTCTGGGCTTATA
>NZ_JAJDML010000007.1:0-115352 GCF_020594215.1 Blautia sp. DFI.1.216 | reverse complement strand
TTTTGGCATATTCATGCCAAAACACCTCGCGGAATAGTGGTGTGTGAACAGTAACCTCCGTTCCCAGTAACAAGTTTTACTATAATGATTCACTATTGACAAAACAGCCTCCTGCCTATATAATCAGAAATGCGCAGCCGGGGAGATAGCGGTGCCCTGTACCTGCAATCCGCTACAGCAGGGGTGATGCCAATCCGAGGCTTGTCTCCTGTGGAGCTGCCCTCTATAAGTGGCGTTGACGTTTGGGTCTTACGCAACAGGAATCTGTGAACCGTGTCAGGACAGGAATGTAGCAGCACTAAGCAGAAGCTCTTGTGTGCCGTAAGGGTGCCTGGGCTGAGTTAACTGTAGAGGTAACGTCTGTGGGACCATTCCGAAGTGCGGCGCGCAAAAAAGAATATTCATGATGCAGCTCATCATATAAAAAAGCATTCAGAATTTTATCTGTTGATAATTTTCTGAATGCTTTTCTTATTTTTGTGGTTTACAAAAGTCGATATATTAACAGAAGCAGGAAAGAGCCTTATACAATTTCCATCAGATAAAGAATAATTAATCCTCTACTGCCTGTACCTGACTTTTGTTCTTATATTTCTTCATTACATGAAAATAATAAGGAATCAGTGGGATCAGTGCGGCGATCCATGCGGTCGGGTCAGCCATACAGACACCGGCAAAAGAAGTATGTCCCGCAATCAATACGACAATTCCGGTTCTCGCCACCAGTTCAAATACCCCGCCAAGCATTGGTACAAGTCCATATCCCATTCCCTGCAGAGTATTTCGATAGAGGAAAATACTTCCGAGAAACGGATATGCCCAGAATACTGTCCGGAAATAAGTAACAGACACATTTACTACGTCCTGTTCCGATGGATCTACGAAAAGATATGTCAGATATTTTCCGAAGAAAAACATCAGGAACATAACAAAAACGCTCCATCCCAGGACCATCATCTGCGTGTAACGGACTCCCTGTTTCACACGATCCATTTTTCCTGCGCCCCTGTTCTGACCTACATAGGTTGCTATAGTTGCACCGAAGGCTGTAAATACTGTGGCAAAAATATTCTGGATCTTACCGGCAGCAGAGAATCCGGCCATATGTACAGGTCCGTAAATATTGACCGCACTCTGTACAATAATGGTTCCGATTGCTGTAATCGAAAACTGCAGTCCCATAGGAATTCCAAGCTTCAGAAGTCTGCCGAAACTGTCCCAGCATATCTCAAAATCCTTCCGTTCCAGATGAAGGATTGGAAATCTTTTTACAATATAAATCAGGCAGCACACTGCCGAAATTCCCTGTGCGATCACTGTGGCATATCCGCATCCTTCTACACCCATTCCAAAGACTACAATAAAAACTACATCCAGAATAACATTGATCACAGCCGAAATGATCAGGAAATACAATGGCGACTTGGAGTCACCCAGCGCACGCAGGAAAGCCGCAAGCGCATTATATGCACCTGTGATAATAAGACCTGCATAAATAATTCCCATATATGCAGTTACATCACCAAATACCTCTTCCGGCGAATTCATCAGATGCAGGATTGGTTTGTTCGCAAGACTGAATCCTATGGTCATGACAATGGAAAATGCAGCCATAAGGTAAATGGACATGGCAACATAATGGCGCATCCTGTCAAACTTTTTCGCTCCGAACATCTGGGCTACGATAATCGCAAATCCACTGCTGAGTCCATTCAGCCAGCCGGTCACAAAAAACATCAGTGAACCGGTGCTTCCGATAGCTGCAAGGGCATTTACTCCGATAAATTTTCCGGCAACAATGGAATCTGCAATATTATAAAACTGCTGAAAAAGATTTCCCAGGCACATTGGGATCATAAATTTTATTATCAGACTCACCGGACTGCCGACGGTCATGTCGTTTGTTGTATCTTTTTTCATTCTTTTTATTCGCCTCTTTTTATTTCTGCCTGTAACATTACTTCTGTTATTTTTATTACTCTTATTGCCTTTAAGATTCTTCCTGTTTTTGTCTGTCTTTTACTTTTATTATTCCGGTTCTCCCTCCGGATTTTCCTGTGCAGCTTTAAGGGCTGCCTTTTCCTGCTTCTTTTTCTCACGAAGCTTTCTGAAAAACTCAGACAACATAGAAGAACATTCCTCTTCCAGAACTCCCTGTATAATCTTTACCTGATGATTAAATCCATCCACCTGCAAAAGATTCATCACAGAACCTGCGCAGCCCGCTTTGGCATTCATACAGCCGATCACTACTTCATCTATTCTGGACTGGACAAGTGCCCCGGAGCACATCTGGCATGGTTCCAGCGTCACATACATAGTGCATCCCTCCAGCCGCCAGTCTCCAAGTTTTTTACTGGCTTTGCGGATTGCATTCAGTTCTGCATGGGAGAGTGTATTTTTATCTGTGTTTCTTCTGTTATATCCACGTGCGATGATCTTACCCTCATGCACGATCACACAGCCGATTGGCACTTCTTCCAGAGCTTCTGCCTTCTTCGCCTGACGGATAGCTTCTTTCATAAAACGTTCCTGATCTGTCAACTTTTCTTTTCCTTTCTGCTGTTGCATCACTACCAGAATAGCAAAAAGAAAGCCTGAAAACCAATTGGTTTCAGACTTCCTATGCGTAGTCGAAGCGACGGGATTCGAACCCACGACCTCTGCGTCCCGAACGCAGCGCTCTACCAAACTGAGCCACGCTTCGTCAATGCAAGTGCTATTATATTAATAAAATCGCAGTTTGTCAATAGATTTTTTCAAATTTTTTTAATTTTTTCGAATATTTTCTTCTGATGGTCATATACATTATTGAATCTGGTTTTACGGAGGAAGGATTTTGGCTGGATATCGGCGTTTTATCGCATATGTATATGACTATGAAAGCGGAAAGAAAGGCAGCAATTGCGGATTTATTAAAGTTGAAGTAAAAGATCAGCAATGTTCTGTTGAGATTCATCTGCATTGTCCGGGGCTGCCTGAAAATGTAAAATGCAATATTTATGGATTTACACGAAAGGATGGCCTGATCAACGGAATTCTTCTGGATACCTGCGAGACAGAAAAAGAAACTGTAGAATGCCTGATCATAACAGATGCAACAGATATGAATGACTCCGGCGTTGCAATGGGTAAGTTGGGCGGAATGATCATTACTTCAGATACTGGCGGATTCTTTGGTACTGAATGGGACGATCAGCCTATACGTCCGGAGAATTTCCATGAAATAAAAGCTATGCCTGCCGCAGATATTCCTGAATCTGTGAAAATCACCTCACAAAAACCCGAAATTCCGGCAGGTATGGTATTACAGGAAATGCCCGAAGAACTTGAAGATATTTCAGAAAAACCCGAAGATACCTCGCTTACAAAAGTTCCTGACGATTCTTTATCAATTGAACCGTCTGCCAACATTCCGGCTCAGGGAACATCTGATAACAAGCCAGGAACAGAGTCATCCTATATCTCAGATAATACTGTTGAAGATTCCAATAGTTCTGAAAATGCCGGCAATCCTGTCCCGGAAAGAAATGCAGAAAACAGAAAAACCTCTGCCGAATTTTCCCCCTTCTCCGATGGCGAACTGATTTCTGCATGGAAGATACACCTTGATGACCTGAAGCATTTTCCGCGGCATTACTGTGCACTGCGCAATAACCGTTTTCTCCAGTATGGGCATTATAATTTCGGATATTTGCTTTTAGGACAAAGAAATAACGGACAGTATATCCTCGGCGTTCCCGGCGTTTATAATCAGCAGGAACGCTTTATGGCAAATATGTTTGGCTTTCCTTACTTCAAAGAAAGTGGCTATATAGAGATTCCAAAAATGCGCGGCGGTTACTGGTATCGTTTAATCGATGCCCCGGATTCCCACAGATAAAATCGTCTTTTGAAGAATCTTCTGAAAATTCTGAAGTTCTTCAAAAGTATAGCTTCCATATCCAGGCCTGAGGACTCCATCTGAGTCCTTATAAGCCTGCAGATAATATTCTTTCGCTCCTGCCAGCCACCCAGCGATTTCTTCAAAATCCTTCTGCGTATGCAGTTCCCGTACTACTGTTGTTCTGAATTCATAGTCCAGATTCCCATGCAGCAGAAAATCTGCTGTCTCAAAAATACTGTCCATATCAGGCTTTTCTATTCCGGTCAGACTTCCATAGTTATCCGGACAGGCTTTGATATCCATAGCTACTTTATCAATCAGTCCGGCTTCTGCCAGATGTTTTACAATCTTCGGACGTGAGCCATTGGTGTCCAGTTTAACAGCATAGCCCAGCTCTTTGATTTTTCCCAGAAATTCCTCCAGACCATCTGACAGTGTAGGTTCCCCTCCTGAAATGCAGACACCGTCCAGAATCCCCTTTCTTTTTTTTAAAAAAGTCAAAAGTTCCTCCTGACTGTAATCCGGCTGTTCTCCGGGAGCCACAACCAATATACCATTCTGACAGAACGGACAGCGGAAATTGCATCCACCCAGAAATATAGTACTGGCTACCTTTCCCGGATAGTCCAGCAATGTCGTTTTATTAAAGCCACAGATTCTCATTGTTTATCTCCATTCTAATTATATTTTACCGTATATAAATCTGATATATCATTTTATCATCAGGCATCTGAATCCTCAAGTTAGACCACCTATGTTATAGCAATCCGGGCAAAAATCCGAAAAAAAGAACCCTGTTTTACCAGAGTTCTTAATCACATTATTGTTTTGTTATCAGTTCAACTGATAAACCTCAGCAGACTGAAGTCCGAAGCTTAATGCTTCTGAATGGCTGTCACAATAAATATCAACATGTCCATAAGGTGTTCCCAGATCCTCTACTGTGTATACATTTCCGTTGATCAGAAGCTGTGTTCCAAAGGGTACTCCCGCCATAGCTACAGTACGTCCTGCTGTCGGAACTGTTCCGCTGGCTGTCAGGTTACCTGCTGTACCGCAGCACTGTGCACAGTTGCAATATGCAGTCAGTGTAAAGTTGCCAAGGTATTTTCCCTGACCGGAAGAACTGTCTGAGGATGCCTGGCTGTCCTCTGATGCAGAACTGTCAGATGTATCTTCTGATCCACTGCTGTCAGAATCTTCTTCATAAGAATCCTCTTCGTTCTCTTCGTATGTATCTTCATCAGTAGAATCCCCTGAATCTTCAGACGTATCCTCAGATTCTTCAGTCTCCGAAGAATCCTGACTGTCCGAAGAGTCTTCCTCATAAGAATCTGTATCTTCTTCATAATCATCAGAACTCTCTTCTGCATCCTGTTCCTGTGCCGCTGCCGCCTCTGCTTCGGCCTGTGCCTGCGCTGCCTCTCTGGCTGCTTTTTCCTCTTCTGCCTGCTGTACAAGCTGAGCAATGCTGTTATCTGCATTGTTGATTTCTGCAGTCAGTGCTGCTGCTTCTTCCTGGCTTGCGCTGATCTGGCTTACATAGGAAGATATGTTATCACTTGTGCTTGCTGCAAGATTCTGAACCTCCTGCTGTTTGGCCGCTCTCTCTTCAAGAAGCTGATCAATAGCAGCCTTCTCTTCCTCAGCAGTTGTTTCCTGATCTTTGATAGTGTTCTGAAGGTTCTCGCATTTCTCCAGCATAGTCCTGTCATACTGGGAAATCTTCGCAACACTCTCTGCATTGTTGAGGAACTCAGAAAGATCCTTAGATGACAGCAAAGTCTCTAATGCAGATGTACCGCCATTCTCATACATATACTGGATGCGGAGCTTCATATCATCATATTGTTTATTTAATGCCTTCTTGGCTTTCTTTAATTCTGTGTGAAGCTGTTTCAGCTCATTCTCTTTCTCTCCGGCCTGTATGCTGAGTTCAGAAATTGCATTAGTCAGGTCTTCATACTGTGTATTCAAATCAGACAGATAGTTCTCCAGCTCCTGCTTCTTGCTCTGAAGGCTGTCAATATTCGCCTGTGTCTGGGCAAGTCCGGCTTCTGCCTGCTGTTTCTGAGCCTGCATATCAGCAATCGCATCTTCTGTTGCATATGCAGTTGTTCCCATGGAAAAAGTAAGCATTCCGGCCAGCAGTAATGAAAAAACTTTTTTCTTCATAAATTAATCACCTTTCTCGTTAATCTGAAACCCAGTATATCATATTTCGTAAAAAAATCAACACTTTTTATTAATTTATGTAATAATTATGTAACATTTTATCTTCACTAATGCTCAGCAAAAAACAGGCACTGCCCCTTTTTCAGAGACAGTGCCTGTGCTTCTTATCTGTTTACAGTTCTTTATTCACCGGTTATTCCGCAGCTGCAGCTTCTTCCGGTTCCGCATCCATAACTTCCTGGAACTTGTCCAGAATGATCGTCTGGATCCTGTCACGTGTTGCAGAATTGATCGGATGTGCAATATCACGATATTCTCCGTCTGTTGCCTTACGGCTTGGCATAGCGATAAATAACCCTTTTTCTCCTTCAATCACCTTGATATCATGTACTACAAATTCATCATCGATCGTTATGGAAACAACCGCTTTCATCTTTCCTTCTTTTGCTACCTTCCTCACACGCACGTCAGTAATATTCATGATACAAATTTACTCCTTTCGATTTACCGAATCTATCCGGCTGTTTTATTTACAGTATATATCTGTCATTTTTCTCCACGACGATCTTCACTTCACCGTCGCCGCAGTAATACGAATTTGCACGAATAGTATCCCGGCTTTCAACAATGCAGTTCTCAATATGAGTATTATCTCCCAGATATACATTGTTTAAAATCACAGAGTTCTTGATCACGCAGTTATTTCCTACAAATACGTCTTTAAAAAGAACGGAATTCTCCACCGTACCATTGATAATACATCCGCTGGCAACCAGGCTGTTCTTCACCTGTGCTCCCGGATTGTATTTTGCAGGAGGCAGATCATCAATCTTTGTCTTAATTGTCGGTTCCTGTTTGAAGAAATAGTTTCTGATCTCCGGTTTCAGGAAATCCATATTTGTCTTATAATATGCTTCTGCTGTGGAGATATTGCTCCAGTATGTGTCAATCTTATATCCATAGATTCTCTTAAGATTCTTGTAGCGGATCAGAATATCCTTTACAAAATCATGTCTGCCTTCCAGCGCAGCTCTCTCGATCAGCTCGATCAGCTGTCTTCTTCGGATAACATAGATACCTGTTGAAATTGTATTATAAGAAGAAACCATTGGCTTCTCTTCAAATTCCTCAATCCTGCAGTCCTCATTCATACGGAGAACACCAAATCTCTCAATCTCACTGGGATTATCGCAGGTAGTGCATACTACCGTAACATCTGCACGTTTCGCAATATGATATTCAAGAACCTTGTTGTAATCCATCTTATAAACGCAGTCGCCGGATGCGATCACTACATATGGTTCATGACTGCTTTTAAGGAATTCCAGATTCTGATAAATAGCATCTGCTGTTCCCTGATACCACAGACTGTTCTCTTTTGTGATCGTAGGTGTAAATACAAAGAGACCACCCTGTTTTCTTCCGAAATCCCACCATTTGGAAGAGCTTAAATGTTCATTCAGAGAACGGGCATTGTACTGTGTCAGAACAGCAACTCTCTGAATATGAGAACTCGCCATGTTGCTCAGTGCGAAGTCGATACTTCTGTAGCTTCCGGCAATCGGCATTGCTGCGATTGCCCTCTTATTTGATAATTCTCTCATGCGGTTATTATTACCGCCAGCCAAAATAATACCTATCGCTCTCATTATTCGTCACCGTCCTTTGCTGTAATTACCTGTCCGCCGGCCAGCTCACCATCAGGATAATCCTCAGGAACAGTTATACCTGAGATTGCTGTATTCTTTCCGATCCTTACATTATCCGGGATCACGCTGCGTTCACCAACCGTAGCAATTCCAAATGCATAAACTGCAGGTTTCAGCACATTCGGTGCTTCCTCACCACATCCCAGTACAACATTGTTTCCAATAGTAACATCCTCGGCAATAATAGCCTTATCCATCTGTACGCCCTCACCAATGGTAGAATTGCGCATGATAATGGAATCACGGATCACGCTGCCTTTTCCGATCACAACATTTGGTCCGATCACAGAATTATGTATTTCCCCGTAAATTTCTGCACCCTCACCGATCAGACATCTGTCTGTAACCGCATCTGCCGAAATATACTGAGGCGGGATAATATCTCCCTTTGTGTAAATCTTCCAGAATTCTTCATAGAGATTAAATTCCGGAATAATATCGATCAGTTCCATATTGGCCTCCCAATAAGAACCCAGTGTTCCTACATCCTTCCAGTATCCATTGTATTCGTAGGCGAAAAGTCTTTCACCTTTCTCCTTGCAGTATGGAAGAACATGTTTGCCAAAATCACAGCTGTTCTGATCCTTCAGAGACATCAGTGCTTCCTTTAAAGCAGGCCAGCTGAAAATATAAATTCCCATGGACGCCAGATTGCTGCTTGGATGCTCCGGTTTCTCCTCAAACTCCGTAATGCGTCCTATGTCATCTGTTACCATGATACCAAAACGGCTTGCTTCCTCAATAGGTACCGGCATACAGGCAATCGTCACATCCGCTTTATTCGCTTTATGGAAATCAAGCATTACTTCATAATCCATCTTATAGATATGGTCACCGGATAAGATCAGGACATAATCCGGATTATACTGTTCCATGTAATCCATATTCTGGAAGATTGCATTGGCTGTTCCTGTGTACCACTCACTGCTGGTACTCTTCTCGTAAGGCGGCAGTACTGTTACACCACCTTCGTTTCTGTCAAGATCCCATGGAATACCAATTCCGATATGTGTATTAAGTCGCAATGGCTGATACTGTGTCAATACACCTACTGTATCGATGCCTGAATTAATACAGTTACTTAAAGGAAAATCTATGATACGATATTTCCCGCCAAAAGCAACTGCAGGTTTCGCTACTTTTTCTGTCAGTACACCCAGTCTGCTGCCCTGACCGCCGGCCAGAAGCATAGCTATCATTTCTTTCTTAATCATGCAATCACCTCTTGTTGTAGTTATGGTAACTATTCGTCAGTCTGCTGTTTCGCGAGGCACTGAACAGTTACAGGTTATGATTATTTAATTATAACACACTTTTATCTGTTAGTGAACATTATTTACAATTTTTGTTTCTCATTTTTTGTTTTTTTATGATTTTTGCACACGTTTTTTATTGAGTCTGTATTTCCACCGATATATTATTAGGCATTTTTCATATATCCAATGTCGTTTTTTGTAATTTTTTATCAACCAAAAGAAGTCCTTTTCATTTTAAGGCACAGGGAGTATAATAAACAGACAGATAAAACAGTTCCAGTAACTATGCGAATATGTTACAGTTACCGGATTTATAAAGATTTGTAAATAATTAATCAAGGAGAACATACTATGTATCAGATAGATTTTCACAAACCACTTCATATACATTTTATCGGTATCGGTGGCATCAGCATGAGCGGACTGGCCGAGATTCTTCTCGGCGAGGATTTTGTCATTTCCGGTTCCGATTCCAAATCCAGTCCTCTTACGCAGGCACTGGAGAAAAAGGGAGCCACCATCTATTACGGACAGCGTGCCACAAACATTACCGATGACGTAGATGTTGTGGTATATACCGCAGCTATCCATCCTGACAACCCGGAATTTGCCTGTGCAAAGGAAAAAGGACTTCCAATGCTCACACGTGCAGAGCTTCTCGGACAGATCATGAGGAATTATGATACTCCTGTTGCCATTTCCGGAACTCATGGAAAAACAACCACGACATCTATGGTATCTCACATTCTTCTTGCAGGAGACTGTGACCCGACCATCAGTGTGGGAGGTATTCTTCCTGCTATCGGCGGAAACATCCGCGTAGGCAATTCTGAGACTTTTGTCACAGAAGCCTGCGAATACACAAACAGCTTTCTGAGCTTTTTCCCGAAGATCAGTATTATCCTGAATATGGATGCAGACCATCTGGATTTCTTTAAGGATATTGACGATATCCGTCATTCCTTCCGCCGCTTTGCAGAGCTTCTTCCTGCTGACGGTACACTGATCATCAATGCAGATACTCCGAAATATGAAGATATCATCCGGGATCTTCCATGTAATGTGATCACTTATGGTCTGGAACATGATGCAGATTATCAGGCAGCAGATATCACTTATGACAAATATGGACATGCTTCCTTCTCCGTTCTGCGCAATGGCGTTAAGGTTGGCAGCTATTATCTGAAAGTGCCGGGCATCCACAATGTTTCCAATGCACTGGCAGCAATTGCCCTCGGTCATCTTCTTGGTCTTTCCGAAGAAGTGATCATCAAGGGACTTGGAAGTTTCACAGGAACAGACCGCCGTTTCCAGTATAAAGGAGAAGTTGCAGGGGTTACGATCGTAGACGATTATGCACATCATCCTACAGAAATTGAAGCAACTCTTCATGCCGCACACAATTATCCCCATAAGAAATTATGGTGTGTATTCCAGCCACATACATATACCCGTACCAAAGCTCTGCTTCCGGAGTTTGCCAAAGCACTCAGCCTGGCAGATCATGTGGTAGTTGCGGATATTTATGCAGCAAGAGAAACCGATACTCTTGGAATTTCTTCAGAGGATCTGCAGAAGCGTATCCAGGAACTTGGAACGCCATGCGAATATTTCCCGACCTTTGATGAGATTGAGAATTATCTTCTCGCAAACTGCCAGGAGGGAGATCTGCTCATCACCATGGGAGCCGGAGATGTTGTAAATATCGGGGAACATCTGCTGGGCAAATAATATTTCTCACGGATAACTTCCTATTATAACAGACAGTTGTCAGACAGTTATTTGCAATCCGCTGCCAGACATAGATATCAGCAATTTACACAGGACAATTCGGAAAATAATTTTTCAGAATTGTCCTGTTTTTTACAACCGCCCAACTTATAGCACTTATAGCAACAGAAGATACTGAACACTTGTGTCTCTGTCGACAATTTCCATTAAAAAGTTATAAACATTTTATCCCCCTCAGTTCTTCCTTTATTTATAACAGTTCAGATCACTTATCCACATTTTCCACATCGTTATACACATTTTCATCTGCCTGCATATGTGGATGTATATGTGCATAAATCACTTAACATAATTCGACATTATTCGTCCCCGTAATACTCCGTTTTTCCCTGAAATTCAACATTTTTCAGGTTTCCAATAATATATACCACATTTCACCTTTCCACATTATCCACATTATCCACATTCAAATGTGGATGAAATCTTCGACAAAAATCCCCTATTCTCTTTTAAAAAATATTGTGCTATAATTCATAGATATCAAGTCAGAGGAAAAATATCTTTTTTTACTCTGACATCTTATTATTATGAGAATTGTGGGAGCTGCTTTGCAGCGGAGCAATTCGTGGATATCAGGTTAGGGGCAAAATACCTTTTGACCCTAACATCTTATTATTATGAAAGAGAGTGGAAATTCATGGCTATGATCACTTTACAGAATTCCCGCAATGCGGAAGTAACTGTATTAACCAACAATTTCATAGACAACTATATGCCTGGGGCCAATGGAGAATTTGTGAAAGTATATATCTATCTTCTGAGGCTTCTTTCTGACACCTCTGTACCCTTCAGTCTGGAGCAGATGGCTGATCATTTCTTCTGTACAGAACGTGACATTATCCGCGCTCTGAAATACTGGGAGAAAGAAAAACTCCTTACTTTAACCTACAGAAATAACGAAGATATAGCAGATATCATATTGAATGTACCACCTGTAAAATCTGCTGCTTCCGACACAACTGTTTCGGCAGCCCCTGTCACAAAAACAGAACCCCAGACTTCTTCTGCGCCGGCACAGCCTGTGAAGCAGACCACCAGATCAGCCACTGCACTGTCTCCTGACCGTGTAAAAGAATTAAAGCAAAATGATGAGATCGTACAGCTCCTCTATATCGCAGAACAGTATCTCGGCAAAACGCTCACTCCTACCGAGATGAAAAAGATCCTGTTTTTCTATGATGAGCTGAAATTCTCGCCTGATCTGATCGAGTACCTGATCGAATACAGTGTCAGCCGCGGGCATAAGAGTATGCGTTACATAGAAACCGTTGCTCTTGCCTGGGCAGATGAGGGAATCACCACTGTCACCATGGCAAAAGAGGCAAATTCCCGTTATGCCAAAGAATACTTTACTATTTTTAAATCAATGGGAATCAGCGGACGAAATCCGGTAGATACAGAGATTTCTCTTATGAACACCTGGCTGAATGATTATGGTTTTACCATGGATATCATCCAGGAAGCCTGCAGCCGTACAGTTCTCTCTACCGGACAGCCAAGTTTCCAGTATGCAGATAAAATCCTTTCCGGATGGAAAGATAAAAATGTCCGTACACTTGCAGATGTCCGGCTCCTCGATGCTCAGCATCAGCGCCAGAAGCTGGAAAAGAATACCCAGCGAAAAGCAGCTTCCAAACCGGCTGCATCAAACCGGTTTAACAATTTCCATCAGCGACAGTACGACTTTAACGAATATGAAAAGAAATTACTGAATCAGTAACGGCAGTGACATAATCGTCTGAAAGTCACTGAACAGCTACAAAAAAACAAACGAAAGGGTGTGAAGTCATGCCTTTACAGAATTATCAGTATGATACGATCATGCGGGAATACAGCAAGACCCAGTCTCAGAACAGACGTATTCTGGAGGAGCGTACTCAGGAGATTTATAAAAAAATCCCGCGCATCCACGAAATAGATGAAGAGGTTGCCACCTTAAGCGCCAAAAAAGCAAGAGCACTCTTAAGCGGAGAATCATCAGGTCTTGAGGACCTTAAAGCTGCAATCTCTCTTCTGTCCCAGGAGCGCAATGCCCTGCTGGTATGTAACTCATATCCGGAGGATTATCTGGAACTTCCATATAAGTGTCCGGTCTGTCAGGATACAGGTTACGTCGGAAGCCAAAAATGTACCTGTTTTAAGAAAGCAGAGATAGAACTGCTCTATACGCAGTCCAATTTAAAAGAAATTCTCAAAAAAGAAAACTTTGACCACTTTTCTTTTGATTATTATTCTGATACAATGAAGAACGAAGCTACCGGACTGACAGAAAGAGAGACGGCCCGGAGAGCTTATGATATTGCCAGAGGTTTTGTGAGAAATTTTGACAGTTCCTTTGAGAATCTGTTTCTTTACGGTGATACCGGTGTGGGTAAGACTTTTCTTTCTCACTGTATTGCTCATGATCTTCTGGAATCAGCACATTGCGTTATGTACTTTTCCGCATTTGATCTGTTTGAACTGCTGGCAGACTCCAAATTCTCCAGAGATAAAACAGAAGGACAGGAATTTGTATTTGACAGCGATCTGCTGATCATCGACGACCTGGGAACTGAACTTACAAACAGCTTTGTCTCTTCCCAGTTGTTTTTGTGCATAAATGAACGCATCATGCGCAGGAAGTCTACGATCATATCAACAAATCTGAAACTGGAAAATTTCTCGGATACTTATTCCGAACGAACCTTTTCGAGAATCGCCAGCAACTACCGTATGGTGAAGCTGGAAGGAAAGGATATCCGTATACAGAAAATTTTTTTAGGAGGAAAATAAAACATGGCACAGGCAACAACTAAAGATTTAACTACACTTCCGGTGGGCAGACTTGGTCTGATCCCTCTGATCAGCTGTAAGGATCTGGGTGAAAAAGTAAATGAATGGCTGATACAGTGGCGTAAAGAGCGCAGCCACGAAGAGCTTGATTCTTTTGCATTTGAGGGTTATCAGAGAGATTCCTATCTGATACCGGTCCAGACAGCACGTTTCGGTTCCGGTGAGGCGAAATGTACGATCATGGAATCTGTACGTGGTGACGATATCTATCTGATGGTTGATGTATGTAACTACAGTCTTACCTACAGCATCGGACCATACGAGAATCTTATGTCTCCTGATGACCATTTTCAGGATCTGAAACGTGTGATCGGTGCAATCGGCGGCAAAGCCCGCAGAGTAAACGTGATCATGCCTTATCTGTACGAAAGCCGCCAGAATATCCGCAGCGGCAGAGAATCCCTGGACTGTGCAACAGCACTTCAGGAGCTTGTAAGTATGGGTGTGGAAAACATCATCACTTTTGACGCACATGACGCGCGCGTGCAGAATGCAACACCTCTGCATGGATTTGAGACTATACAGCCATCCTATCAGTTTATCAAAGCTCTTCTCAATCATGAGAAAGGACTTCACATCGACAACGATCATTTCATGATCATCAGCCCTGATGAGGGAAGCATGAACCGCGCAATCTATCTTGCCAATATCCTTGGTGTTGATATGGGTATGTATTACAAACGTCTGGATTACTCCAAGAGAATCAATGGACGTCACCCAATCGCAGCTTACGAATTCCTCGGTCCAAACCTTAAGGGCAAAGATATGATCCTGATCGATGATATGATTTCTTCCGGTGATACAGTTCTTAAGATTTCTTCTCTCCTCAAGGAAAGAGGAGCAGGCAGAATTTATATCTGCTCTACTTTCGGACTGTTTACAAACGGACTCGAGAAATTTGATGAGGCTCATAAGGCAGGAGTGTTTGACAAACTGCTCACTACAAACCTAATCTATCAGTCTCCTGAGCTTCTTGCAAAAGATTACTACATTTCCTGTGATATGAGTAAATATATCGCCCTGATCATTGATACTCTTAATCATGATCAGTCCGTAAGCTATCTGCTCAACCCGGTTGACAGGATCAACCGCTGCGTAAGCAATTATATGGCTCAGTATGATGAGAAATAAATAACTTCTGTAAAATTTATAAAAAGAGATTTCATGTTCTGTTCCGGCTGTTTCATCCGAAATTCCTGCAGTACATGAAATCTCTCTTTTTGTTATATATAATGCAATCCACTCTTCTATGCGGCCCTACACTGAATAACTGCTTCGCAGTCTGATTAAAATTCAGGAAATAATTTGCTTCCCATAAGGGATTCCCTCTCTGTCCAGAAGTTCCATCTCGCGTTTACTGCAGGTACTGATGATAACCTGCTTTTTCTCCTTATACATCCATTCAAGAACTGCCTCAAGATCTTCTTCCTCATACATCCCAAAGATATCATCCAGTATCACCGGCAGACTTTCTTCCTGACACAGAAGCTCTCCTGCAGCCATGCGCATGGCAAAATAAATCAGCTCCAGAGTGCCGCGGCTGAGACATTCCAGTGCTTCCGCTCCGTTCCCGGTAGTTACTGTCATGTGGGATGCCGCATCCATCTGTACGTCCTGATATTCACCATCTGTAATCTCACTCAAAATCTGAGAAGTACGTATCTGCAGCTTTCGTCCCACCTGAAGATGAATATTTCCTGACATTCTCTCTATGGTTTCCATCGCCATATTCAGAGCCTGTACTTCCCGCTCTTCCGATGTAAGCAGAAAAGAATTTTCTTCGTATTCCCGGTATTCTTCCTTAAGGTTACAAAGTTCTGTTTCTTTCTCATCATAGTCCTGTCTGAGATTTTCTTTACTGCATCTGAGTTTCTCCTGCCTGGATACCCAACGTTTCTTCATCCGTATTCTCTTCTGAAATTCCCTTGCATACTTCAGCTGCTGTTTTCCACAAAATCCTACCAACGCAGCTGCAATAACCGCTACGATCAGACTTACCGAAACACTGTCCGCTATAATCGCAGTCAAAATCAATCCAAAGATGCCGGCAGCGGCCGATATCAGCATTCCCATTGCAAAGCTGTTTCTTTTTGCCTTTGCCTGTGCCATTCTCTCATCCAGAATAACCGCACCATTTTCATCTCCGGGATGCATCCGTAACGACTCCTCTTTCTCATTAATCTGATCCAGCTTTCCATTCAGATCATTCAGATCACTTATGATATCATCCATCCTGGTCAGAAGTTTCTGCCTCTCCTGTTCTGTCTCTTTCTGTTTTCTGTCTGCCTGTACCAGATAACCCTTTCTGGACATCTTGAGCATCTGCATGGCCCGTCCCAAATCCATGGAGCTGTCTGCAGTTCCCTGATAGCCGGTCATAAATTTTTGCAGCTCCCGAGCCAGATCCTGTTCTGTCGGACTCTTTAACTTCGCAGCAAAAACTGCATTATCGTAGATTGCTTCACTGATATCTCCGAGAAACATATTTTTAATATACGTATGTACTATCGCTCTTTCGCTTTCATTCTCTCCATACAGAACGTTAATTCCCGGAGAAAACTCTAAAGTTTTATCATGGATTTCTCCAGAGTTTTTAATATTTAACTGTCTGATAATCATATTCTGTCTGTCACCTGCTTGTTTCCAGTAAAGCCTGAAGACCATAATATAATGCCTTCTCCTCCACTGCATTTCTGTCTTTTTCAAGAAAATAACTGATATAGTCACCGATCAGTGTTCCACTATATTTTTTTTGAAGTGCTTCCAGATCATAGGAAGGCTTTGATTCATTCAGAACCTCTGTTACGTAGCCAAAAGACTTCAGTCTCTCGGGAAGCAGCAGAAGCTCCGGTGCCCTGGTTCCCTGGATCACGATCCTGTAGATATTCATGCGTCCTTTATTCGCCAGATCCGCCTTCAGCATATCTTCCAGAGATGCCTGTGTAGAATCTTCACGCAGCATCAGAAGAATCTGCTCATAGGAACGGCAGGCAAAAGGAACAAAATTTGTCTTAAGCCTTCCGTTTTCCAGATGTCCTTCTATGTATCCATGATCACCCAGATCATTTCTGTCAACAGGCTCCAACGCACCTGCATAAGCTGCATTATCCCGGATCAGAATCTGGGGTTTATGAATATGTCCTAATGCAATATAATCAAATCCTGACGCAGCAATTGATTTGATATTCATGGGGATATGCTTCGCATCTCCACCATGAGCCAGTAAAATGTGAACCCCCTCTCCCTCTGCAGGATGTATAGAATCATACAGAGGATTCTCTATTTCCTGATGTTCATAGCTCAGTCCATATACATAAATATCCAGTTTCTCATCTTTCACACAGGTAAGCTGTTCATTCTTAAAAAATGTCACATTCTTTTCCCACTGAAAATCCCGGTAAAAAGAATCAGCCTTAATATAGTCATGATTTCCTGCCATCAGATAAACCCGGGTATCCGGGATGGTGGAAAACAGGTTATTTACTTCTTTCAGTTCCCGTAGAAGAGGCTGGCGGTGGAACAAATCTCCTGCTATAAATAACAAATCCACCGGATTCTCGCGGATACCCGCAATAACCCGGCGGAAAGTTTCCCAGATTTCTTCCTCCCGCCTGCTGCTCCATGGACAGCCCCTGTCAGGAACTGCACCAAGGTGTACATCTGCAAGATGAATAAATCTCATGCCAATCTCTCTTTCTATAACATTTTTGATATCTGCGGATTGCTCTGCAGCTTCAATGCTCCCACAATACTGATATCAGTCAAATTATAAATCACAGTTTTTAACAGTTCTTGGGAATGGAATTACGTCGCGGATGTTGCCCATGCCGGTAAGGTACATTACGCAACGTTCAAATCCAAGACCAAATCCTGAATGGCGTGTGGAACCATATTTACGAAGATCAAGATAGAAGTCATAATCCTCTTTCTTAAGTCCCAGCTCGTCCATACGTTTCTCAAGTTTCTCAATGTCATCCTCTCTCTGGCTTCCACCGATGATCTCACCGATTCCAGGCACCAGACAGTCCATAGCTGCAACAGTCTTGTTATCCTCATTCATCTTCATGTAGAAAGCTTTGATCTCTTTCGGATAATCTGTTACAAATACAGGTTTCTTAAAGATTTCTTCTGTAAGATAACGTTCATGCTCTGTCTGCAGATCGCATCCCCAGAATACTTTGTAGTCAAATTTATCGTTGTTCTTCTCCAGAAGCTCTACTGCTTCTGTGTAAGTAACATGACCAAACTCAGAATTGATCACATGGTTCAGTCTGTCCAGAAGTCCCTTATCAACAAAAGAATTGAAGAAATTCATCTCTTCCGGTGCATTCTCCAGTACATAACGGATCACATATTTCAGCATTGCCTCTGCAAGATCCATGTTGTCATTTAAATCTGCAAATGCGCATTCCGGCTCGATCATCCAGAACTCTGCCGCATGGCGGGTTGTGTTGGAATTCTCAGCGCGGAAGGTTGGTCCGAAAGTATAAACATTGCGGAATGCCTGTGCAAAAGTCTCGCAGTTTAACTGTCCGCTTACTGTCAGATTAGTTTCTTTTCCGAAGAAATCCTGAGAGTAATCTACAGCACCCTTGTCATCTGTCGGAACGTTGTTCATATCCAGAGTAGTTACCTGGAACATCTCACCTGCACCTTCACAGTCGCTTCCTGTGATCAGCGGAGTATGCACATAAACAAATCCCTGCTCCTGGAAGAAACGGTGAATCGCATAAGCACACAGAGAACGTACACGAAATACTGCCTGGAATGTGTTTGTTCTCGGACGGAGATGTGTGATGGTTCTTAAGTATTCAAGACTGTGGCGTTTCTTCTGAAGCGGATAATCAGGTGCAGAATTACCCTCTACTGTAACTTCTGCTGCCTGGATCTCAAATGGCTGTTTTGCCTGTGGAGTTGCTACCAGTGTACCTTTGACAATGATCGCTGCACCTACGTTTAATTTGCTGATCTCAGCAAAATTCTCCATTGTATCGTGATAAACTACCTGAAGAGTCTCAAAGAAGCTTCCGTCGTGAAGCACGATAAATCCAAATGTCTTGGAGTCACGTACGCTTCGTACCCATCCACCTACTGTAACCTCTTTATCCAGGTATTTTTCTCTCTCTTTGTAAATCTCTTTTACTGTTGTTAACTTCATATCTATGTTTCCTCTTTCTCCTCATCGTTCTGGTCTTACACAAAAAGACGAAACGCTGTTTCAGATAACAGCCGTCTCGCCTTTTAGTATAGACTATTCCCTGTTTTCACGCAAGGAGTAATCTGGTATTTAACTATGTTTTTTCTTTTGTCAGGTGTAGCAAAATCATGCTCTCTGCCATTTGGTCAGGCAGGCACTCTCAATGAATCCATACATTTTGCAAAAATACGCTTATATGTCCTTGTAGTATAGTGAAGCCCGTCATCTACCGTACCGGTTCCGTAATGATCACTGGCAAAGCTGTATCCTGTTGATTTCAGATAAGAATACATATCAATATAAGTATAAGCAGAAGACAGATTTGCTTTCATATACTGATTGAATGATCTGACTGCCGCCTCACTTCTGTCCGCTCTTCCCGCATTGGGAAGCATCAGACGATTCACCGGATTTACAGACATGAAGTACAGTTCACATCCTTTGCTTTTAAGCTGTGGTGCAATCCAGTTATAATACTCCGCATAATCTGCAGATTTTGACAAGTCGTTTACTCCAAAATTAAAGATCACTGCGGTTTTCTTTGAAAGAATACTGTTGGAATCGTGCTGTACTATGGAATAAAGCTGAGCCCATCCTGTAGTGGTAAACCAGTCCAGTCCCTTTCCTGCCGAGCAGACAAACTTCACATTTTTAGTCGCAGATTCTCCCATTCCTGTCAGAACATTTTCCATAAATTCCGTACGGGAATCACCTACAAAAATCACCTGTTTATATTTATAGATATCTACCTGCGGAAGCTGATCCTCTGTAAGGTCTGTTTCCGTTGTTCTGTTAAATACCACTGCATAGAGATCCACATTTCCATTTACCGTGATTTTTTCTTCTGCCTCATACTGCGGAGAAACACTCTGCATCGGTTTTGTGGACCACCCCATAAAAGTATAACCTTCTGCATCCCTTACGCCCGGAAGAGAATAAGAACTTCCTTTTGCCAGAGTCGTTTTCTGCCAGGTGCTGCCGTCACATCTGTGAAAAGTCAGCTGTACTGCCTTCTTCTGTACCGCATAAAGAGTGATATTTTTGTTGACTGTACATTTCGCCTTTGCTGTTGCTTTCTCAGAATTTTTCTTACTTGACCATCCCTGATTAACATAACCGGTTCTTGCCGGTACTTTTGCAAAGATAACAACCGTTCCCTCTTCTACTGTCTGAGTAAGTTTTTGATAAGCCGCATTAGTGCTTCCATTTCCCAGATAGTAGCTGACCGTATAATAATTACTCTTTCTGCGCACTGCATAGAACTGAGTTGCCTTTGTAATCTTTACTGTATCACCGGCTGAATATTCCAGTTCTGTTTCTCCCTTTTCAGTTGTCCAGCCCAGATTTGTATAGCCCTTTACTTTCGGCACATCAGGCAGTGTCACTTTCTGATTTTTTGACGCATACATGGTGAGCGAAGTATAAATTTTGCTGGTACTTGTTCCATTATTGTTATTGAAAGTAACTGTGTAAGGCAATTTCTTATATACAGCATAGAGAGTCAGTGTTTTTGATACAGTCACATTCTGGCCTGCTTTATAGTCAGCTTTGGAGGCTTTTTTATTCTTTGACCATCCCAGAGACTGATATCCTGTCTTGACAGGTACCTGCGGCATTGTAACTGTAAGTCCTTTTCCGACTTTCTGATTCAGTCTGGTAAATTTACTGTTGCTTGCCCCTGTATTGGTCTTAAAATTCACCTGAAGTGCTGTACGGCGCACAATGTAAAAATCTGTGTCACCGGTCACTGTAAATTCTGAATTCAGTTCATATTTTACAGCAGAACTTCCCTTTGTATCTGTCCATCCATAATTAATGTATTTAGATGATGGCATATCCGGAAGTATGACGTTTTTTGTCTCATATGCCTGCAGAATTCCATTGGAAAACACACTGGTTCCTGAATTATTATAAAGGGAAACCGTACATTTCTTTGGCATATAGAAGTTCAGGATGCCTTTTTCGAGAAACAGATTCCAGCTCTCGCCTTTCTTCAGAGTAAGAATATCTCCACCCTTCAGAGTGATCGCATCTCCAAGTTTTTCATTTTTTTCCAGTTTCCACATATCCGGTGCACCTGTATCCGGTACATTGGGAAGGATCAAAGATTCACCCCAGGACATCACTGTTCGCAGCTGTTCACATTCATTTCCTTCTCCGTCTATAAACCGGAGCATTACCTCTTTCTCCGGATTAATCGTCGGCGTGGGAGATGGTGATGGTGTGACTGAAGGAGTCGGTGTTGAAGACGGCATCGGTGTGACCGAAGGAGTCGGTGTTTCTGTCAGTGCAGGTGTACCCTCCGGTGTCGAAGTCACTGTTGGTGTTGGTGACAGTTCCGATGCCATTACTTTCTCCGAATCAGAAGCTGCCGGCAAAGTATTTTCTGTATCAGTTATGCACGAATCTTCTTCCCCTGAACTGAAAATCTCTTCAAAACTGTCCGGAGTGCCGAACTCTGCTGCCTGTACGGGAACTGTTGCAGTGATCAGTGCCACAGTCAGAAACACACTTGCCAGACGCTTTCCTCTTTTGTGTCTTTTTCTGTACATATTTACCTCCATTTTGCAAAAACGTCCCAACATAAAATATGCGGGACGTTCTCTATGCATTCCCAATCATTCAAAAACATCTTCAGACTGCCCGGCTTTTGATCAGAACCGCCACAACCTGCTCATATGTAAATAATACCAGATTTGTCATCCTGCTATGTAAACACTGTTTTCTTATGGTTGAAAATATTCCTTATAATTTATTGATAAACCTCATAAATGCTTCTCTGCCTTCAGCAGTGCATTTATATACGCCGGCATCCTCAAGTACATGAACGAATACATTACCGACTTCTTTTCTGAGAACATCCTGAATGTTGTCTTTATCAAGGTTGTCATATTTCGGAAGGAATTCTGCAACCCACGCTGCATGTTTCTCAATCTTCTCATTGGAAGAAATGTCTTTTCCCTCCAGAATATATTCTGCCAGAAGTTCCAGTTCTTCTTTTAATCTTGCCGGAAGTACGGCAAGTCCCATTACTTCGATCAGACCAATATTCTCTTTCTTGATATGGTGATACTCTGCATGCGGATGGTATACACCAAGAGGATGCTCATCAGTAGTAATGTTATTTCTAAGTGTGAGATCCAGTTCAAACATATCTCCGGATCTGCGGGCGATCGGTGTGATCGTATTGTGCGGTTCTCCATCAGTTTCAGCAAAGATAAACGCACTTTCGTCTGTATAACCTCTCCACGCTTCCAGAACATGTGTAGCAAGCTCTATCAGTCTCTTCTCATCCTTATGACGGATCCTTAAAACTGAAAGAGGCCATTTAACAATGCCTGCTTCTACATCCTCATATCCCGGAATAGTCACATGTTTCTCGATCGGTGCTTTTGCCATTGCGAAAGTATAATGTCCGCCCTGGAAATGATCGTGACTTAAAATAGAACCGCCTACGATAGGCAGGTCTGCATTGGATCCCAGGAAGTAATGCGGGAACAGTTTTACAAAATCAAAAAGTTTGATAAATGTATTCTTCTCAATCTTCATCGGAACATGCTGACTGTTAAAGACGATGCAATGCTCATTGTAATACACATATGGGGAATACTGAAATCCCCAGGGACTGTCATTTACAGTGATAGGAATGATTCTGTGATTCTCTCTGGCAGGATGATTAACTCTTCCTGCATATCCTTCGTTCTCCGGGCAAAGAAGACATTTCGGATAACTGCTGGATTTTACAAGCTTGGCAGCAGCGATTGCCTTCGGATCTTTTTCCGGTTTGGAAAGATTGATGGTGATATCGATTTTACCATATTCACTGTCTACTGTCCATTTCTGATCTTTCTTTACACGATAACGACGAATATAATCGCTGTCCTGACTGAGTTTATAGAAGTAATCGGTTGCTTCCTGTGGATCTTTCTCATATCTGCTCCAGAACTCATTCTGTACCTGCGCCGGACGCGGCATCAGACAGTTCATAAGTCTGGTATCAAAAAGGTCTCTGTACACAACACTGTCTTCTATGAGATTTCTCTTCACAGCCTCATCCAGAAGTGCATTTAATACCTCTTCAAGATCGATATCCCTGTACTCTTCCTCAGGTTCCACATATTCGTCTTCTTTAAAGACATCCAGAAGAAGATTTATTGTATAATTCTTCTCGCAGGCCGGTGTAAGTCCTGTTTCTACTCCGTACTGTACTAATTTTTTAATGTTCTCATATAACATCTGTACGTTCCTCCGTTTCGCTGTTACTGTTTCACTCTTACAGTAACGTGTTTAAACAATAAATTTCTCTGCCACTGTTTGTCCTTTTTAGAATACTCAAATATCAGTGAAATGTAAAGAAGCATTTTTACAATTTTTTGGATGAATAACCGGCAGGTTGCTGTCGCGTTACTGTTCGCTCCGTTCTCAGCTGCCTGCCGGTTATGTTTTTCATCAGTAATTTACTGTTTCTATATAGGTGATAAACACATTTCCGGCTTTCTGGAAAAGATCCGTACTGTCATTCATTCCATACGGATAGATCTCTTTTTTAACCGGATCATACAGCCAGGTATTATATTCATCATATCCTACGATCACCACGCTTGTATCTGCTCCCGTTTTGGCAATTACCGGACGCTGTGCACTTATCTCGTACAGCACACTGTCCAAACTGCAGCCGGAAAGATCGATCACAGTTCCGGTCTTTTTGAGGCTCTTTTTCAGGGTTTTAATATCATAGGTTCCCTGAAGCACACTCTCCGGAATCCCTTCTGTATCTATCTGCATTTTTGTCTTTTTATTTCCACGTTCCCATACATACTGCTGTGTACGGTTCAGCACTACACCTCCCAGCGTATCTGCACGCAATACAGCCTTCGCCGGATCTGTATAGATACCGTCCAGTCCGCCCTGTCCGTAAACATAATATGCTGTTTCCTGAGGAATCTGAGTGTCCAGAACAATGTCTTTCCGATCGGAACTGCTTACCTTTGCATACATAGTCAGCGGAGAATCTGTCTGTTTGGTTGTGTTAAATACCAGTTTCACACGAACACCTGTCCTGGATGCAGAAATAAGTTCGATTTTTACTGTATTTGCCGCTGCCTTTTTATTATTCATGATCGTATCTTTCTTCTGGGCAACATAAGAGGTTTCTCCGGATTTTGCAGAAAGTTCAAACTCGATCAGAGTATTTCCTACTGAAATATCAGTGATATAAAGTCCGTCTTTCCGGTATTCTTTTTTTACATTTCCTTCAAAATCTTCAATACGCAGAATGCGGATCCCAACAGATTTATGTCCCTCCTCATCTGTAAGAACATCTTCTTTATTCAGCATTCCATAAATCAGATCTTCATTCATAAATCCAACTGTACGAAGTCTCTGGCCTTTCTGCGGTGCGATCAGTCGGGTTTTACAGGTATCAAAATCAATTTCCTTAATATTTCCCTTTTCATCCCCCTCTGAAACCAGCCAGGCTGCATGGTCATTATTATCGGAAGATACAAAATTCGCATTTTTTATTCCTTTTTCAAGAATTTCACTGGAGTTCTCTTCGATATTGATCCTGTAAAGATTCTTCGCCAGAATCAGAAACAGCTCATTCTTTTCATTGACATAGGACAGTTTTTCAAGATCTTTTTTCAGAAATTCAAATGATTCCGAAACAGGGATAAAGGCTCTTTCTTCTGCCACGTTTTTATCACGATTGTAATGGTAAACTGCAATTCCTTCATATCCTTCATGGCTTCCTCTGTTCATATATCCATAAAGTACGAAATCAATATCTCCTTCATCAGTTACTCTGACGATCTTGATGTCATGCTGAGTTCTGGAATCGCGGAAATCTCCGTCCTTCGATTTTCTGAAACTGAAAACCTGATTTACCTTTTCATTGCCCGGTGAATAGGACCACAGATCTCCCTCCTGCACAAAAGCTATCACAGTAGCAGCATCATTCATCATATATTCTACATTCTTATCGCGCACTCCAAGGATAATCCCATCATCCTCATAAACAGGCAGTGTACCATCAAAGACCTGATTTGCAGAACGCTGGAAATCCAGCAGATAAATCCTGGTATCCTGATATTTCATTCTGTAAAATTCTTTTACGTCATATAATTCCGTTTCCTCATCCTCATTCTGCGAAGTCAGCTGATATTCCAGCACAACGCTGGCAGTTGTCTCATTGATCTCTTTGATCACAGGAATTCCCTCCTGACACAGCTGCGGAGCAAGATTCCCCCAACTGATCTCACTCAGGGAAGAATTAATATTAATTCCCGAGTAATTCGTTGCTGCTCCTGTTGTCTGTGGTTCCAGATAACTTCCCAGTGCATCTGCTGACTCTTTGTCAAGACACGCTTCATAAAAATATTTTACAAAAGCTGCATAATCTGATGCATGTACCTGTGACCTGGAAACAACTCTCGTATAATAATATGCTGTACCCTCATCCAGTTCCAGGGCAATCTGCATGGAATATTCCTGATTCATACGCAGATCACTGCCAATCTCCACGTCTACGGACAAATACTGATCTTCTTTTACAAGATTCTTAATCTTCTTATTTTCAAGGACTTTACTTCCATCAGATGTACGGATCTCATAAGAAAAACTCTTTACTTCCGAATCATAGGGATTCACTTTAAATGTCAGTTTTTTTGATGTATCCAGAGGAGTCACACTGTCTCTGCTAAAATCCGCCTGCATAGGCTGCGCATATCCATACATCCGGTTTATCAGCGTATCATTCATATCCACCATGACTTCCGGAAACACTGCGTCATTAAAATCAGAACGGTTATCTGTGGATTCACTGTTAAGAAGCAATGCAGTACCTGCTGTACCAAGCAGAAATACCAGAAGAAGAATACCTGCTTTTTTCAGTATCCTTTTCATCGCACACTCCCTTCCTGTTCTTTTTCATTCAGAAGCCTGTCCAGTGTGGGATGGATATTCAGGGCTGCAAGCATTTTCTCCACCTTACCCTGGTCTGATCTTTTCCCTGTTCTGACTGCTCTGATCAGGAGATTCTTAGGTGTATGTTCCATATCAATAAACTCCAGGATCTGGGTATCATAACCTTTGCTCTCCAGAAGATCTGCACGCACAGCATCTGTGATCAACGCAGACATCCTTTCTTTCAGGATTCCATAGCGCAGAACCGGCTCCAGCATTTCATTTTTAATCTGTTTATTAACTTCATGCTGACAGCAGGGTACGGAAAGAATGACTTCAGCTCCCCATTCCACTGCCTTGGCAAGTGCATAATCGGTAGCTGTGTCACAGGCATGAAGCGTTACCACCATATCCACACAGGATACACCTTCATAATCTGCAATATCACCATGATAGAAATGCAGCTTCTCATATCCGTATCTGAGTGCCAGAGAATTACATTTCTCAATTACATCTGTTTTCAGGTCAAGACCTATGATATTTACATCATATCCTTTTAGTTCTCTTAAATAATAATACATGGCAAAGGTAAGATAACTCTTTCCACAGCCAAAATCCAGAATCGTTATTTCTCTGTCTCTGGAAAGTCTGGGAAGTATATCTTCAATAAATTCAAGGAAACGATTGATCTGTCTGAATTTGTCATATCTGGCATGGATAATCTTTCCCTGTTCATTCATAACTCCCAGATCGATCAAAAACGGAACCGGAACACCTTCTTTAAGAATATATTGTTTCACCCGGTTATGTGCCTGGATCTGAACTTTTTCTTTCTGTTCATGGTGTTTCTGTTTAATAGTCATTTTCCCCTTTTTACTGACAAGAACAACCCCGTCTGTTACTGCACCCTGTGCCTGAAACTGTCTGAAATTCTCTGCAAGTTCTTTTTCCACATATTCAATCAGTTCCGTACGCCCGTAGTTTTTATGCAGAACTTTCTGTCCTTCTGTGGCAGATGCCTGATAACAGATCTGTCCTTTCAGCCGGATCGGACGAATCTTTATTTTTGATATGCCATCTTTATTTCTGCCGGCACTCAGAACAGCCTGTATCAGATTTTCATTTATCTGTTCTTCTAAATATTCTCTTAAATTTTTCATTGCTCTTTCTGTCTGTTAATGTTATATAATCTGTTGTAACTGTCCGGTGTACCAGCAAACCGATTTCCCGAGCAATTACAATCTGTTTTAAAAGTATCTCCTGCAGCGATATCTGCGGCATCTTCTTCTGGATATTTCCTGACAAAGCATTACCTGTATCAGTTCATCCAGAAAATCCTCCCTGATAGCCTGAGTGCTTATTTCCGGTTCCATACTCTCCCTGATCTTGCAGCTTAAATGATAAATCATATATTTATCCGGATATTCATCATAAAGGCGGCTTCCCTCATAATCCATGAGATCACATTCCTCTTCTATTTTCTCCTGAATATGCTGTACAGTCCCCGGATAATAGGATTTCATCAGGTTAAATTCTTTATCCTGCATCCGTTCTCCTTCATACAGAAGAGGATTTGCATATGTGGTATAAAACGGAAAATATTCTTTCAGATACATCGTACGATCCTGCATTCTTTTCGATTGTCTATTTCAGTATATGCAAAGTTCTGCAGACTGTGCCGAAATACAGTTCACGTGCCGCTTTATTTCATCTGCTTCTTGCAGATTACAATTCCTGGATCATTCTTACAGTTAATTTGACACTGTGTTCAATTGCTGCCATCTCAAACTCAGCGTAATCCATGTGAGCACTTCCGTCTGCCTTATCAGAGATTGCTCTTACTACAAGGAATGGAATATGGTTCAGATAAGCAGCCTGACCGATAGCAGCACCTTCCATCTCTACTGCAAATCCACCAAATTCTGAAATGATGGCATCTTTAACGCTCTTATCTGAGATAAACTGATCTCCGGAACAGATTCTTCCTTCAAATACACTGATCTCAGGATTTACTTCTTTACATACTTTTGCAGCCAGTTTACGAAGTTTTTCATCAGCAGGGAAGGAAAATTCATCCATCTGCGGAATCTGACCTTTCTTATATCCGAAGCCGATCGCATCCATATCATGATGCAAAACATCTGTGGAAAGAACAATATCCCCAATATTTACATCATTATTCAGACTTCCTGCAATTCCTGTATTGATCACCGCTTCCACACCAAATACATCTGCAAGGATCTGTGTGCACATACCTGCGTTTACTTTTCCGATTCCTGAACGTACAACAACTACTTTCTTTCCTTCCAGAGTTCCCTCATAGAAATCCATACGGGCTCTGGATGTAATTGTGACATCCTGCATTTTTTCCTTGATTTTTGCAACTTCCTGTTCCATTGCTCCGATAATTCCGATACATTTCATTATTAAAACACCTCTTCTTTGTATATTGTAATTTTTCATTTTCATGGTATCAGGTTCAGATGTGTAAACAGTGACAAATGTTCCTGACATTTCTTTATTATAGCAAAACTTTATTTATATGGAAACTTTTTTTATCCTCTGTTATAATACAATTGCTATTTTATGTTACTGTTCACATATCACTATTCCGCGAGGTGTTTTGGCATGAATATGCCAAAATCCCGAGACATACAAGCCGAAATTCCATTGCCGCAGGCAATCTGGAATGAATTTTGGCTACGTTACTATGAACGGAATGAACAGTCACGTAGTGGCATATGAACAGCAGCATTTATATTTACATTTTTTCACACAGGAGGAAACATATCATGACGTATAAAACAAAAGGTGTCTGCGCCAGCCATATTGAATTTGAAGTAGATGACAATAAGAAAGTCCACAATGTCCGTTTCATCGGCGGATGCAGCGGAAATACCCAAGGTGTAGCCAGTCTTGTAGAGGGAATGGATGCAGAGGAAGTGATCAGCAGATTAAAAGGAATCAAATGCGGATTTAAGAATACCTCATGTCCGGATCAGCTTTCCACTGCACTGGAGGAAGTTCTGAACAAATAAATAACTGTGGAAATACTGAACAGTTACGCAGGTGACCGTATAAAATATCCCACGAAAACTATAGCAAGCCTCTTAAATAATGTAAATTGAATCAATATATTATTTACAAAGATTGCTATAGATAAAGTTTCGTGGGATATTTTTTTAATTTACATATCTGTCCTGTCCCATTTATCACACAGGGACTGAACATCTCTTGAAAATCTTTCCAGATCTTTATTCGGCGTTCCTTCATTTTTCCTGATAACCGTAATAAGCCTGTAACCAAGTGCCAGAAGTTTCTCGAAGGCTCTGGCTGCTCTTGTTGCCTTCGGTGATGCAGATGCTTTCTGGATTTTCACACCCTTTGCCTCATACAGACATACATCGTCTGCCAGATCATAAACCGTACCGCTGAACGGAGCCATTGTATCATACCCCAGTTCATCTGTCAGACGTTTTGCAAAAATCTCTGTAACTGTATCATCTCCATGAGTAACAAAGACTTTCTGCGGTTTCTCCTCAAATGCCTTCGCCCAGTCTAAAAGGCCATTCACATCCGCATGACCGCTGATTCCCGGCATCTGGCAGATATGCGCTGCCACATGAACAGGTTCACCAAACAGTTTCACATCTGCAGCCCCCTCGATCAGTGCTCTTCCAAGAGTACCGACCGCCTGATATCCTACAAAAAGAATCGTATTCTTCTCATTCCACAGATTATGTTTCAGATGGTGCTTGATACGGCCTGCATCACACATACCACTGGCTGAAATGATTACCTTGGGCTCCTCATCATAATTGATCGACTTCGAATCATCACTGGTGACGGAAATCTTCAATCCAGGGAAACTAATTGGATTAATTCCCTTTTTGATCAGTTCCATCGCTTCTTCATCAAAACAGTCATACTGATGCTCCGAGAAAATCGTGGTAGCTTCATTTGCAAGAGGACTGTCCACATATACTTTAAATCCGTCATGTCCATACACCAGTCCGTCTGCCTTGATCTGTCTGATAAAGTACAGCATTTCCTGCGTACGTCCCACTGCAAAAGAAGGAATCACAAGATTTCCTCCTCTGTCAAAGGTTTCCTGGATGATTTCTGACAACAGTTTCACATAATCCGGCTTTTCTCCATGACTGCGGTCACCGTAAGTGGATTCCATAACTACATAATCTGCATGGTGCAGATACTCAGGATCCTTGATCAAAGGCTGGCAGGTATTTCCAATATCTCCGGAGAATACAATCTTTTTCTCTGTATCCTCCTCCCTGACCGTCAGTTCAATACTTGCAGAACCCAACAAATGACCCGCATCAATAAACCGGACTGAAATTCCCTCTGCAGGAGTGATCATCTTATTGTACGGGCATCCCACAAAATTTCTGATCACTCCCATGGCATCTTCCATTGTATAAGCCGGAACAAATTCCGGTTTGCCCTGTCGTCTGCCTTTACGGTTTCTCCATTCTGCTTCAAACATCTGAATGTGCGCACTGTCTCTGAGCATAATATCGCATAAATGGCTGGTGGCATCTGTGGCATATACCGGTCCTCTGAACCCCTTTGCATAAATAGCCGGAAGATTACCTGAGTGATCTATATGTGCATGTGTCAGAAGAACAAATTCTATCTCTCCCAAAGCCACTGGTATTTCTGCATTTTCATAATAATCCGGTCCCTGCTCCATTCCGCAGTCTACAAGAAACTTGTGACCTGCTGCCTCCAGATAATAACAGGATCCCGTAACCTCATGAGTTGCCCCGATAAATGTAATCTTCATATAAAAACCTCCCTTCAGATTTTGATGTACTCTCGGAATCTTTTTGTACTTGATTTTATGAGAAGATTTTTTGTCAGATGTGCCCGAATTTTTGAGGCGTACGCGGTGCGTACGTTGATAAAATTCGGGTGAATCTGGCGAAAAATCAGCCATAAAAGCAAGTGCAATAAAGACTCCGAGAGTACATTTTTGATATCCCCAATTGTTTTGCTGCATTTTGCCTGTTTAACCCGGCAGCTTTTTACTGCTTTTATGATCCTTCTATATTGTATTAATTATACACTACAATGAAACAAATTAACAATATCTTTTCTGAAAACAAAAAGCAGAAACAGTTTTTTTCGACTGTTCCTGCCTTTCTTTGCATCTGCCACGTAAGAATTTTAAAAATTTGCCGATATTTTAATGATTCTCTGTCGGTCAGTGCATAAATATATAACGTTTTGTTCCGAGCCTTTGATCCGCACACTTATCCGAAGAATAAAATGCCGGATTTCTGCTTCGCAAACTTTCATTACATATACTATGCGAATCAAATCGGCAAATATCACACAAAAAAATAAAATTTTTTTATTTTTTTTCAAAAACGGATGTCTTCTGATATGTCTGCGTATTTTTATCCGGATATCGATAGTCAGCTATAGCAGTCATTCCCACCAGCGCAGTCAACATAACTACTGCCACTGCGGCAGCTGCAGATTTCAGGATTCTGTGAGTCCTGTTCCCGTCATACTCAAGACTTTCAAGTTTTTCCTTTGCCGCCCCGGTGCTTCCTGTCTTTTCAGCCCTGGCTGCTTCATTGAAATCCCCTGTTTCTCTCAGTCGGGTGATCAGCCGATCATACCCCGCCCGGATCTTCTCCTCGGATTCTTCCGGAAATTCATCCCATGAGGTTTTGCCTGCTACGTTCAGCAATGCGGATTCAAGTATTTTGGTTTCCACATCATACTGCTCTTGAAGTATTTTGTCTATCTGCTGATTTTTTGTCTGTATATCTGTTTTGTTCTTCATAATATTTAACTTTCCTTGACAATTTCTCCCCCTGGGTTCATATTAAATAGTAACGTATAGCAATTCCATAAAATAATGAATCCGGACATTTTCGCAGGATTTCACATATTCCCTGCAGTCTTTTATAGAATTGTTGTAACTATTCAGAATAAAACAGGAGGAATCTCTATGAAACATATTGTGCTCACCGGCGGCGGCACAGCCGGACATGTGACTCCGAATATTGCTCTGATCCCACGCCTTAAGGAGCTTGGATACGAAATTTCCTATATCGGATCCTACGATGGAATCGAAAAAAAGCTTATTGAAGAAATGAATATTCCTTATTACGGAATCTCATCCGGAAAGCTGAGACGTTATTTTGATCTGAAAAACTTCACAGATCCATTTCGTGTACTGAAAGGATTCGGTGAGGCCAAAAAATTATTGAAACAATTAAAACCAGATGTGGTTTTCTCCAAGGGTGGCTTCGTGACTGTCCCGGTTGTAATCGCTGCCGGTCGACGTAAAATTCCTACCATCATTCATGAATCAGATATGACTCCCGGACTTGCAAATAAGATCTGCATTCCATCTGCCACAAAAGTATGCTGTAACTTCCCTGAGACTGTAAAAAGTCTTCCTGCTGACAAAGCAGTACTTACAGGTACTCCTATCCGTCAGGAATTATTAAACGGAAGTAAAGAGGCAGCCCGCGAATTCTGTGGTTTCACAGATGACAAACCGGTTCTTATGGTGATCGGCGGAAGTCTTGGTGCTGCATCTGTCAATGAAAATATCCGCAAAATCCTTCCGGAACTTTTAAAAGAGTTTCAGGTTATCCACCTGTGTGGTAAGGGAAAAATGGATGAAAGTCTCAAAGACACAAAAGGATATGTACAGTATGAATATATTAAACAGGAGCTTGCCGATCTGTTTGCTCTGTCTGATATCGTTATCTCCCGCGCAGGTGCCAATGCAATCTGTGAACTGAATGCTTTAAAAAAACCCAATCTTCTGATCCCGCTTTCTGCAAATGCCAGCCGCGGTGACCAGATTCTCAATGCACGTTCATTTGAACGTCAGGGATTCAGCATGGTACTTGAGGAAGAAGAGATTACAGAAAGCACACTTTTAAACGCAATCCGAGAACTGTACCAGAACAGAGAGTCCTATGTTCATGCCATGTCAGAAAGCAGTCATATGAATTCTATTGAAAAAATCACCGGGCTGATCGAAGACTGCGTAAATAAACAGTAATCACCGGGTTATTTTCTTATATTCCCTGGCAAGCCAGCGTCTCGTCCTCATGACTCTGTTATTCACATTATTTTCTGTGATATGATAATGTCTGGCAACGAGACGCGTTGGTATGTCATATAACGTTACACTGACATAGATTTCATAATTTGTCCTGTTCTTTTCTCTCAGTTTTTCAAATATCGACTGCAGGTATCCTGCTGCCTCCAGATTCAGAACAATCTCATCTACACGATTACCTTTTCTTACCCGCATATCTGTCATTTCCAGAATCGCATCTGAGTTCGCATATTCATATTTCCTGAAGGCCTTTTTGCGATGATCGGATGCCTTATGGTAGCTGATTCTGACAATCAGATTCTCCAGTTTCTTTTCATCTGAAAAATCCACACTCCGGCCCATATGAAACAAAGTCTCAAATACATCCTGACAGACATCTTCTGCTTCGTCTTCATCGCCAAGGATAAATTTTCCAATATTGAACGCCCGAGAGCGGTATTTCCTGTAGATACTTACAAAATCTATATTCTCCATCTTTTGCAATGTGCTGTATCAGAATATCAGGACAGCTGCTCCTTTACTTTTAACAGGATTTCTTCTTTATCTGCATCACTGAGTTCACCCGGGTGCCATGTGATTCCCACCTGATCTCCTTTATATCTCGGAATCAGATGCATATGAAAATGAAATACTGTCTGCCCTGCACACTCGCCATTATTCTGTACAATATTAAATCCGTCACATTTCAGTGCTGCTGTCATTGCTGTCGCCATTTTCTTTGCAAGAATCATTGCCTTTGCAGCCATTTCATCCGATAATTCATAAATATTGGCAGCATGCGATTTCGGAAGGATCAGCGCATGTCCCTTACTCGCCGGGCCCAGGTCAAGAATTACCCTGAAATTCTCATCCTCATAAAGTGTTGCAGCAGGAATCTCTCCATTAGCGATTTTACAAAAAATACAATTTTCCATCTTTAAATCCTTCTTTCTTAAAATTCAAGATTTTGATTTGCAATAATCAGTAATACTTGTCGTTTTATTGCGAATTTTTCAGGACGAAATCAGTTGCGGCTGAAAGTTCACAATGATACACTTTTCCTGAGGTGATAATATGCAGATTGAAATAACAAAACAATCAGAAAAAGATTTTCGTTTTCTTTTATCCAGACTTTCACATGAAATCCGTAATCCGGTCACGCTGATCAACAGTGAACTTCAGTTGATGGCTTCCTCTCACCCGGAACTGTGCAGTTACAGACAATGGGACAGTCTTATGGATAACCTTGAATATGTAAAAGAACTGCTGAAAGAACTCTCTGACTTCAGCCATGCGCAGACAGTTACTCTTGTTCCCGTAAATCCCGCGGAATTTCTGACCACTGTTTTATCCTGTCAGAAAAACACTCTGGACTATCTGGGAATCCGGCTGGAAATACATGTGGAACATACTTCTTCACCTGTTTTTCTTGACCGGATAAAAATGCGTCAGGTCATATTTAACCTGATCAAAAATTCCTGTGAAGCCATCGATCAGCCAGGCGGAAAGATTATTGTAAATCTCACCCCTGCAGATTCCGGCATCTGCATCTGTATTAAAGATAACGGATGTGGTATGACGCATAAGCAGACTGAGAATATCTTTCATCCCTTCATTACATATAAACCGGAAGGAACCGGTCTCGGGCTTGCAGTAACAGCAGAAATCATCTCTGCACACCATGGTCAGATCAGGGTTTCCAGCACTCCCGGTCAGGGTTCTGCCTTTTATATTTATCTGCCGGCATCCCCTGAATAAAGGTCGGTTATCCTGCACGCTGCGAAGGATGATAAAGCAGAACTGCAAGCAGGAATCCACAGATAAGACCGCCTACATGTGCCGCATTGTCCACCCCTTCGCTTGTAAAACCAAAATAAAGCGAAAAAGCAGCCATGATCACTACCTGTCTGGCAGAAAGATCTTCAATATGACCTCTGCCCCTGATCACAGCATAGATCATTGCACCCATCACAGCAAACACTGCACCGGATGCACCTGCTGAAACTGCAAAATCCGCACTGTCCAGTTCCAGGAACAGACACAGCAGATTTCCACCCATTCCTCCCAGAAGATAGATCAGCAGATATTTCAGTTTTCCAACTGTACGCTCCAGTCTGCCTCCAAGCACAAACAGTACCAGCATGTTATTTCCAAGATGCTGCGGTCCAAAATGAAGGAACATACTTGTAAAGATCCTATAGTATTCTCCCTGCATAATGGCGGGAGTATATGCCGCTCCGCACTGAAGCATATGCATGGTATCCTCTGATCCTCCGGTAAATTCCACTGCAGTAAAAACAAGAATATTCGCCAGAATGAGAAGCACTGTAACCGGTGCCTTTTTCAGTTCTTCCAAGTTTTACCTCTTTTCTGTTTCTTTATCTCAAAAACAATGTACCATTACTAATTGTAGCAGACCTCCTGTATTTTGTAAAAACATTTATTCCAGAAATATATATCTTGCCTGTGCAAAATCCACTTCATCTTCCGGTTCAAGCTGATATTCCTCATCCGGACGAAGTAATCTTCCATTTACAGACGTTCCGTTTCTGGAATTCATATCACTAAGGAAATAGTTTTCTTCTTTTTTTCGTATTTTTGCATGGATACGGCTTACGGTAGGCAGGCTGACCACCGCATCACAGGCAGTTTCCAGCTTTCCGATCACAGTCAGATCTTCATTGAGATAAATGGTCGCCAGTTCTCCCGGTTCTTTGCTCACCAGACTTGCAGGTCCGCTTACTGTTCCGGCAGATAGTACTACTGTTTCACCATAGTCCATATGTATCCGGGATGATTTGGAAGTTTTTTGTCCACAGTCTGACATTTTCTGCCCATTCACCGGCTGACTCTGATTTGTTTGCTGATTTCTCTCCACTGTCTGGGACAGGTTTTCATATAATCTGTCCTCCCATTTCTGCCCTGACACTTTTCCTTCTGCTTCTTTCCATCCTGATCTTTTCCCTGATGTTTTCTTTTCTGTTTTATTCCATGATGGCATATTTCTTATTTTTTCTATGTGTCTCACTGTTTCTCCTGATGCATACGCCTGTTCCGGGAGATGCAAAACTTTTTTTGTCTTTATAATACGCAGGCCCAGCATGATACCCGCTATAGCTATAACAATTACACCAAGTATGGTTTCCATTTCCACATGTGGCAGATATCCCTTCAGGATAGCAGCTGCCAGTCCACAGATCAGAACAGCAGCCGGCACAATAACACCGACCGGGTTCAGTCGGCCGGGTTCTTTTGAATCTTCTCCTTCTCTTACAAATTCATTCCGGTTTTCATTATCTTCCGGGAAAGTCTCTTCTTCTGCAAACTCCATCTCCTGCTCTGTCTTTTTTGCATTTATTTTTTCTTTCTTCTCCCCATTTACATCTGAACTCTGAGTTTTATATAATTCTTCTTTAATATGCTCCAGATGAAAACTGTCTTCCATTGCTCTTTTATATACTCCATATCCAAGGATTACCGCATCCTGATCCTGATGGTCTATTTTCGGCAGAATATATTCTGTCAGAAGTTGAAACTGTTCTTTAATATCCTTCTCATATCCGGGCATCATACAGAAATAAATCTGTCTTTTTTCAATATCTGTATAAATATATTCCGGCAACATTATAAACTGTCCGGGATTGATCAGATATTCCGCCGCATCTTCCATAGCCTTTACAAAACCACCGAAAATAAGCCTGAGATCTTCAACTCCCATCTTCTTTTCTTCATACAGCACATTCACCGCCTGTTTCGAAGTAATATCAAAATAGATAAGAAATCTGCCATCCATCCCCTGTATCCTGCACTTCAGAAGAGAGGGAATCACATTTCCCGCAAGCATCCTTACCTGATAGGAATCTGTATTGATCTCATTCTCACCATAGACAATGAGATAATTATGATTCATATCCCTCTTATATTCTGTCCGCATACTATTCTATTCCCCCATTTCTCTCAGTACCGCCTGCGCCGCCCGCAGTCTGCGGATATGTTTCACCGGATTTATCACTGCGGATTTCCCTTCTGTCCTCAAATGCCAGCTCAGATTGCCATACGACGAGATCGTGTCCAGGTCATAGGTTACCTGCACTTCTTTTCCCACATTTGTCTGGGTACCTAAATTCTCCGCCCCGAAAAAGCCAATACTCCCCAGCTCCTCACTGCGCATCCTTGCAGTATCATATATTTCTCCGTTTTTCTTAATCCCTTCCATGCTCCCGCTTACTGCCGATTCATAAGCTGCCGCTGTCAGCCATGCCCTGTTATGTACAAAAAAGCTCAGATAGATAAGTCCCATCAACACCAGCAGGATCAACGGCATGACACAGGCAGTCTCGATTGTAAAACTTCCCTTACGAATTATACTGTATTCATTTGTTATACAAAAATTATCTTTCATATCAAAAATCCTCCCAGATATCCTGCCAGCAGAAATGGCACAAACGGTATTTCCGTACTTCCCTTTCTGCAAAATCCCATCATCATGATGCCGGACCATACTGCACTGCAGATCATTCCCATAAAAAGTGTTGAAAAAAATTCTTCCGGGTACAGCACTGTCCCCAGTGCCATAAGCAGCCAGCCATCGCCCATTCCCACAGCACCTTCTGTAAGGATGCTGATCAGCACAAAGAGAAAACCTGTCCCCACGCACATAAGAACCTCCGGAACATTTCTTCTGCTATATATTGTCCACACAGTTCCGCAGACTGCAAATATTATGATCAGCAGAAGAGCAACCTGCTTTTTTCTGATATCTATCCATGAATTTATTCCCAGAAATCCAAGTACACATATTTCTTTTACACCATTCATCTCCATATACATCTCTCCGGAAAAATTCAGCCACACCTGCTACATGCTCCCATTTCCGAAACAGAGGAAGCTTTTACCAGTCTTACCGAACGTTTCAGCCCACTGCAGGACTCCAGATTATGGTATCTGTTTCCCTGTTCCGTAACATATACCACTCCTGCCGGATTCTGATTCCTGCTGCAGATTTCACAGGCTGAATAATGCTCCCCGTACTTATTGGATGCAGATTTTGCGGAACTTCCGGGAATTTGTTTTAATGAAACATTCAGATAGCTGCAGCCCGGATTTTTATGGTACACACTGCCCGAGGCAGTTACATAAACCATCGGTTCTGTTTCTCCCTGCTCTCCTTCATTGTCAGGAAATTCGGTTCCTGTCCATGCATGGACTTTTACATGGTTATAAACTCCAACATCCGGAAGAGGTATCAGTCCACCAAAGGGTTTATACGTGTAGATATCCGGCAGCGTAATATCATCAACACTGTCCCCACCCGGAAGATACGCATACATTCCCGCCTGTTTTGCCTTCGTACACAATGCAGTCAGATGTTCCGTCTGCAATTTATATATATCCATAAACGAAATCAGCGTAACCATTCCCAGGAAGAACAGCGGCAGTACAAGTGCTGTTTCTACTGCCAGACTTCCCTTCTTAATCTTTCCCCGAAAAGAGGTGCAGAAAGATACTTTTACAGAAGAAACTTCTCCAATATGTTCTTTTGCATTTGTCCGAAAATATTTCCGACTCTTTTGGGGGAATAAAAGATCGTAAATATTGCTTAGAGAGACTTTTCTCCTTTCATAAATTTTTTTATCTTTTTTTCCGATTTCTTCAATGCTTTGTTTTTCTTTCTGTAAAAGCATCTTTTCACACCTCTTTTCAGCAATTCATTCATAACAATACTGACGTATCACCTGAAATTCCTTTTTCCTGTTTGCTTTTACCTCCGCAAATGCCTCCAGAGCTACAACACAGGAATCCATATAAAAATTTGCCCTGCCTTTCTTTCTTATCGCATCTTCGATCATATCCATAGCTCTCATCACTTTCTTTTCCTTTGAAACAGGCAATATCAGAACCTGAAGGTAATCCTCATAGGACAATCCATGTTCATTGTTTTTCCGCATGGAATCCAGTCCTTCCATCAGACTTGAAAGATTAGACAGCGAAATCTGCCAGTCTGCGGAAGTTTTTACAAGGGGAATCTTCCCTCCTGCAAAAAGTTCTCTCACATCCAGTACGCTCTCCGCAAATGCCCAGCATAAAAGCAATGCAGACTCTATCACTACCGCTGCCGGAGGAACCAGAAATCCCGACGCAATGGCTGCAGCGAGTGCCTGTGCCTCTGTTCTTTTTACATTATCTGCCATCAAACATGCAAAGTTTACGCCTTCTCTGATGAACAAGAGCTTTGATGCCACAGATTTAAGGTTATCTATATCATTGTCTCTTCCTCCAAAAACATATTCCATCTGATATGCAAGACTTTCTTTTGACGGATCTGTGTAATTTCCCAGATGATTCATCAGATACTGCTGAAACAAAACCCCGGAAGTATAACTGCTATCTGCTGTCACTCCGTCCGGCATCTCCATTCCCTGTTGCAGCTGTCTTCCCGAAACCATTGTGTCTTTGCTGACTGTCCGGGTGGAAATTTCCCGTCCGGGTGGCAAAACCAGCTCCAGTATTCCCATTTTCATAATTCTTTTTATAATACTGATGGGATTGTCAGCCTGTGGCTGCGTCGGTGCTGGCTGGGTTGATATTTGTCCTTCCTGTTGCTGCCTGTTTTCAGCTTCCTGTGCTGCCTGCCGGCTTTTCTGAGAAGCCTGATTCATTTCTGAATCATATCTGTCGATGGAGCCTCCTGTCTCCGCCTGTTTCGCTTTCAGATCCGCCTCTTCTGTTTTTCTCTCTCGATCAGACATTTTGTTGAGAAGGAGCTGTACCCCCTGACTTCCAAGAGTTTCCTGCATATACTGCACAATCTGCTGATAAAAAACCTCTCCGCACTCATCTGTCAGAAGCCGGTAACCGGTAAGTCCGCTCTGATGCAGTTCAAGTTTCTGACTGTTCTGCTTTAACACCGGTTTCATATAGGATTCCAGATTATCGCAGATCTTTGCGAGATTAAGCTGCCCGCCTCCCATGGAACCATCCAGCGCAAACAGATCATATTCCTCAAGAAGTTTCCTGTCATACTGTCCAAATACAGAATAAAGTCCGATATCCATACTGTTGAGTATTTGGGTTCTGGCCGATGCCATACATACAGATTCTATACTTGTACATACAAGAGACAAAAGCAGACTGAGTATTAATGCAAGAAATAATGTAATGCTTCCTCTTTCCTTTCCGCAATATTTCATACAGGAAGTACACCTCCTTCTCTTTTCATCTTAAATAGAATTACTCTGTTTGGCGATCTTTGAAAGAATGCTCTGCACCAGTTCGGTCAGCTGCTCTTTGAAAATAATGACAAGCCCGATCAGGACTACAAGAATCAGAATGATCTCCACAACACCTACAGCGTCTTCTTCCTCTGCGAATCTTCGTATCAGTCCGTTTTTCTTTTTTATCTGTCTTATCAATTGTCCCATTTTTTCCCTCCATATCCAAAAGCACCCTTTACGCTGCACAGAATTTACTGCAGCACCTTATCATGTTTCTCCGTAGAAAGACATAAAAGCAGGAATCATGACAATTGCCATAACGACAATAAGCATCATGATCATCGGCACCAAAAGTTTTGTGGCTGCAGCCTCTCCAAGAACACGTGCTTTTCTCTTTCGTTCTTCCCATGCTTCGGTTGATTCTCTTTCAAGCATATCAGCCATCTGTCTGCTGCCCTTCTGGAGATTCTGGATAAGAAGCGTGGCAAATGTTTTATACTTTGCCTGACCACATCTTTCTCCAAATCTTCTGTATGCTTCACTTTCAGAAACTCCGCTTTCCATCTCATAGCAGACAATCCGTATCTCTTCATACGCAGGTCTTGGATTCCGCTTTCTCTTTCTTCCATAATCCAGAGAAATTTTCTGGAATGCCTTTCTTACAGTCATCCCGGCCTGAACCAGAAGTGTAAATTTCATGATCAGTCCCGGATAATCCATAAGAAGTTCTTCATACCGTTTCTGAAGCTGAACCTGTTCTTCTCTCCCTTTCATCACAAGAATTGCCATTGCCGCAATAAGAAACAGTCCTGTCAGAAGCATTCCGGAAGTGTCTGCCGGACTTTCCCATTTTACCTTTTTTCCATTCAGCTTATCCGGAAGATAATAATAATCCGGATCACTGCGCTGCTCGTTATACCGGGATACTGCCTCTGCAATACTTTTTTGTGCCTGTTCTTTTCTGGTCAGCTTCTTATTCTGTTTCGGTTCTTCCTCCTGCTCTTCCAGTTCCTTCTCCGGTACCTGAATGTACATGGAGACCGGTTCTTCTCCGTCAACGGATACCATAAATTCCTTCTCATATGATCCTGTATCCTCCTTTTCCAGACGGTATCCCTGAGGATACACCTGTCCACCGTTTTGCAAAGTAAGGATCATGCCCAGCAGATTTCCGGCTATCGCTACTACCGCAAAAAGTCTGATACCATCCTTCCCTCCGATTCCGGAAGATGGAATCCATCCTTTTTTCCAGCCGGTCAGTGCACACAGGATCATAACAAAAATGACAACATGTACCCACATTTGTACTGTCACACCTCAATATCTACAATCCTTCTGCCAAGCCAGTATGCCGTAGCATAAATGACAAGACAGATACTCATTGCTGCAATTCCAAAGGGATTTCCATAAAGAACACTTAAGAAGCCCGGTGAAGTCATCTGCAAGTACAGGATAATTCCCACAGGCATAAGACTCATGATCATCTGTTCTGACTTCTTTGCTGCCAGTGTAGCCTCTATCTCTTTTTTAACGTCAATCTTATCTCCAAGCATACGAGACACCTTCTGAATTACCCGGTTCATATCACCACCTGTACGCTTGGCTGTATAAAATACAGAGGCAAAATTTTCGATATCTTCTATCTGACTTCTTTCTCCAAGATCCAGAAACAGCTCTTCCAGCGGAACACTGATATGCTGCTGGCTTTCAATATAGCGAAATTCCTCCACAATATCCGTTCCCTTTCCGTAGAGTCTCTCCAAATCTCTGACACAGGTTTTTACCGCGCTTTCCACCGAATATCCGGCCTGAACCGCAACACTCAGCGAAGTAAGTGCATCCTTAAACTGATAATTCAGATTCTTCCGTCTTTCCCTGATCATACGATTTTTCTGCCATTTCAGATAAAACACAGGAACAGGAAGCATAAGAAGCAACACCCATTTACTTTTGTAAAAAAGATAATCTGCCATTATGCACAACGCCAGTGCCTGTCCCATATATTTCAGAAGTTCTTTCATAGAAAAACGATAATGATCATAATTACGTTTCTGATAAAGCTGTTCTTTTTCTTTCCCTTTCATAGTTCAATCCCCGCTCTTTCCAGTTTTTCCACATGAAGGAGGGATGCTGTCTTTACAAGACCTTTCCCTTCCTGCCATTGATACAGCGGCCGGATACGGATTTCTCCATTTTCAAAGCCGCACACCTCAGTTACTTCCAGCAATTTCCTTGATTTATCCCTCATTCTTCCCAGATGTACCAGAATATCCACTCCGGAAGCAATCTGTCTTCTGATTGCTTCCAATGGAAGATCAACGCCCATCAGAACCATTGTTTCCAGTCTGGATAACATATCCCTGGCAGAATTGGCATGGGCAGTAGACAGCGACCCTTCATGCCCTGTATTCAATGCCTGAAGCATATCCATTGCCTCTCCGCCGCGGACTTCTCCCACTATGATTCTGTCCGGACGCATTCGTAATGCAGATTTGATCAGATCTCTGATCGTAACGGAAACTGCTCCTTCCATGTTTGCCATCTTTGCTTCCAGCCGGACCAGATTGTCAATTCCCCTGATGCGAAGTTCTGCATTATCTTCTATTGTGATCAGTCTTTCGTCCCTGGGGATATATTCCGACATTGCTGCAAGAAATGTAGTCTTTCCGCTTCCGGTTCCGCCTCCTATGACCATGGAATATCTGGCCTTCACAAGCTTCTCCAGAAATTCTGCACATTCCTGTGTGATACTTCCCAGTGCGATCAGCTTTTCCATTGTAATGGGGTGTTCAGGAAAACGCCTTATAGTGAGAATCGGACCATTTAATGCAACCGGATAAATTACAGCATTTACCCTGGAACCATTTTCCAGTCTTGCATCCACGATCGGCATGGATTCATTGATCACACGATTACATTTTCCAACAATCTGCTGGATCACATCCTCCAGTTTCTCAGCAGAAGTAAAACTTTTATGCCATTTCATAAGCTTGCCAGCCCGTTCTACAAAAATGGTATCCGGCCCGTTTACCATGATCTCAGTCACTGTCTCATCATCCACCAGTTCCTGAAGCACATCCAGTTTGCGGACAGAATAAAACAGTTCCTGACGAAGCTGTACCTTTTCTTTCAGCGCAAGACGGACATCTTTTATCTGGTTCAGAATCAGCTCATCAATTACATCAAGGATTTCTTTATCCGATAATTCTCTGGACAGATCCAGTTCTTCCATCAGCATCTGCCGCAGCTTTCTAAATACATCTTTGTTCATCCTTTTTCCCTTTACAGCATCTTTCCGGAACTTTTTTAATTTTCTTTTTTCTGGCTTTCTTTCCTCAGAAGGTTCCGCACATAATCTCCCAGTTCACTCCACATCAGCTGTTCAACATACGCAGGTGATAGACAGGTTGCCATATGAAACGGTGGATTTATCTTTTCCGTCTTTTCCAGAATCTGAGGATAATCCCAGATTCGGACCAGATTCTCAAACTGCGCAATCTTACACTGTGAAACAGCATCAGACAATACAGGCATATAAATCTTCTTACACATATCCAGCAGCTGGAAATTTTCATCAATCCCACATCCAATATCCAGCACAATCACTTCATAAGAACTGTCAAGTATAAGCATCTGAAAAAGCCGTTCCCAGTCCTGCCAGGCTGTTGTACGGATATCTGCCGGCATCTGCACAGGTGGAACATAATCCAGATTATTGATCGTCTGTATCATACTGTTCATCTTATAGAGAAGATTCTGGTTATCCTGTCTCACATAATAAAGAAGATCACTCAGATTGTGGGCAAAACCTTTTCCCATCAATTCTTCAAATCCGGAATATTCTTCCATATTCAGATAAAGAACGGCTCGTTCTTTGGCAAGTATCTGTCCAAGTGTCAATGCAAAAGAGGTTTTCAGACAACGTCCCAGAGGTGAAAATATTCCAATAATTTCTGTTGTCTTTTTTAATACAGCAATCTGATCTGCCACTGTCTTTTTTTCGGCGCCATAACATGCCATCACTTCCCGGAGAACATCAGAAGAAGACTGATATTTATACACACTTGGATACTGGTCAAGTTCCGGAGGGTGTACCCCTTCCGACAAAATGATGATCTTCCCGATATCCAGATCCCGGACTTCCCGGCACATAGCCCGCCCGGAGATCAACAGCAACTCTATATGTGTTTGTTTCCCATAGGCGATCAGGTTCTCTACAGATGTAAATGCCTGTATCTCAAAGGGAATATTCTTCTTCCGATTCATATAGTCCATAAAGTTCAACGCATAATCCACTTCCAGATCGCATACTGCAAAAATATTTCTTTTCAATAGATACCTCCTGCATATAACAACACACTTATAAAAACAGGAATCGTAAAATGGAAATTTTCAGGAGCAGCAATACTTTTTCTCCGATAGGAACTAATCTTTCCCGTACTGACTGTACATTTCACATATTCAATAAAATAAAGGATACGTTCACAGAAATTGTGGTTAAAGATCAGAAGTGCGGCCGAAATGCCTGCACCTGTCAGAAAAGAAATAAAGATGCATTTTATGATAGATTCACAGCCCATTATCCCTCCCAGTGCGCAGAATAGTTTAATATCTCCGGCACCTATCATCCCAAAAGCAAAGAGGATCATAAGAAATAACGGAATTACGCTTCCCATTATAAAAAATCCAATTCCCGTAATATTCTTTTGCCATATACAGACAAACAGTCCCACAGACATGGAAAAAATAATCCATCCGTTATCAACTTTTGCTGTACGGATATCCATGATCATGGCAGTCCCGGCAACCGCTACAGGAAAAAGGTGAAAAAATGCATATTGCATCACCTCCAGTCTTATATTTTTCGCAACTGTTTCGATACTGTTCATACAATAGGAAACAGTCAGTCTCTTCTTTGGTATTTTAAAAAAATAAAAGTGGAATTAACCGCCGAACTGACGGGATTGAATCACCAGAAGAACTCTGGTGAGTATTATTATAGGACCGGACAATTGATTTGTCCAGTCCTATTTTTTGTCGAATTTCTAAAATATTTATAAACTTGTTACCTGTCCACACGCTGCTATCCCGAAATATACTATGCGAAGTGTATTACTGAGAACAAATTGAACAGTAACATAAACCCGGCTATAATGCACTTCACAGAAAGAATATCATGCACCTGTCAATTAGAGTTCGATTTCCTGTCTGCATCCTTCCGGTACAATGATAATACCATTTTCTGTATCTTTCACTATGCTTCCACCAGTAACATCGGCTATTTCATGAATATTTCTCAGCAGATAGGTCATACCTCCATTTTCTGCTGAAGCTTCCAGAGTGAGTTTATTTCCCTCTCTTACAGCTTTTACTGTAAAAGCTGTCTCTCCTTTACGCGTCACTACCTCACAGGATGCAGTTTCATTTACTTCATAAACCTGAATCTGTACATCTTTCTCCAGTTCATAATCAACGGTAGTATCTACAGCACCAATCGGAAGCAGAGTATTCTCTCTTACAAATACAGGCAGTGAAGAAAAATCATAATCTTCCTCATACCATCTTCCGCCTTCTTTGACTTCTCCGCTTAAAAGATGAGTCCATTTTCCTGCCGGCAGATAATATTCTGCATGACCTTCTTTGTTGAAGATTGGTGCAACCAGAATACTGTCACCTAACATATACTGCATATCCAGATATTTGGTTGCAGGATCATCGTTAAATTCCATGATCATTGCACGCATGGACGGAATACCTGTCTTGTGTGATTTTACGGCCATAGAATACAGATATGGGAGTAATCTTAATTTCAGCTTTGTAAACTTACGGCATACATCTACAGCTTCTTCATCAAACAACCACGGTACACGATAACTCTTGGAACCATGGAGACGGCTGTGTGTGGAAAGAAGACCAAACTGCAGCCAGCGTTTGTATACATCCGGTGCTGCTGTCATTTCAAATCCGCCCATATCATGACTCCAGAAAGAGAATCCTGATAAAGCAAAGGACAGACCACCTCTTAAGCTCTCAGCCATGGAAGCATAGGTTGCAGAACAGTCACCGCCCCAGTGAACCGGGAACTGCTGTCCGCCTGCTGTAGCACTTCTCGCAAAAAGGATTGCTTCACCTTCACCCTTTACTTCCTTCAGCAGATCAAATACTGCCTTGTTGTAAAGGTATGTATAATAATTATGCATAGAAACCGGATCTGAGCCGTCATAATATTTCACATCGACCGGAATTCTCTCGCCAAAGTCTGTCTTGAAACAGTCAACACCCATATCAAGCAAAGTTTTCAGCTTATTCTGATACCACTTCACTGCATCCGGATTTGTAAAGTCAACCAGACCCATGCCAGGCTGCCAGTTGTCGATTTGCTTGATTCCTCTTCCGTCTGCACGCTGTACCAGGTATCCGTTCTTCAGACCCTCTTTAAAGAAGTTAGTTCCCTGTGCAATATATGGATTGATCCATACACAGATCTTAAGTCCTTTATCCTTATAACGTTTCAGCATTCCCGGTACATCCGGGAAGATTCTGGAATCCCATTCAAAATCACACCAGTGGAACTCTTTCATCCAGAAGCAGTCAAAATGGAATACACTCAATGGAATATCTCTGTCTGCCATTCCCTGGATAAAGGAATTGGTCGTCTCTTCATCATAGTTTGTTGTAAAGGATGTGGAAAGCCATAATCCAAAGGACCATGCAGGCGGCAATGCCGGTTTTCCTGTAAGATCTGTGTAGTTCTCAATTACACCCTTAATGTCATCTCCGTAAATAATATGATATCTGATCTCTTCACCTTTCACAGAGAATCCCACATTCTCAACCTTTTCACTTGCAACTTCGAAGGAAACATGATCACTGTGGTCTACGAATACGCCATAATGTTTGCTTGTTACATAGAATGGAATATTTTTATAAGAAATCTGAGAAGCTGTACCGCCATCTTCATTCCAGATATCAACAACCTGACCGTTCTTTACAAACGCTGTAAATCTCTCACCCAGACCATATACACATTCTCCAGGTGCAAGAGAAAGCTCTGTCACCATATATGGCTGATACTGTGCTGCCATATAGTTCGGTTCCGGGAATTTTGTCAGCGTAGCTCTGTCATATTGCATATAGCCAAGATTGCGGAATCCGATGTTTGTGAGAACTTTTCCGTCTGCTTCATATGTAATCTTAAAGTCTTTCAAGTCCACTCTTACTGTCATTCTTCCGGCTTTCATCACAGCTTCATCTTCTGTAATCTCAACCTCTGTTTCCTGTGGATCCTCATTCAGCTCATACCTTGGCTCACCTTTTACATAACCTTCATAATGATAACTTCTTACACTTATGATATCTTTACGTACAGAAATAAATTCTGTAGTGATAGTTCCAACATCCAGAGCACCGCCTCTGTCTGTGATCTGGCGGAATGGAGAAACAATTCTCATTCCTCCCGGAATTGCTTCCGCAGTAAAAGCCTGCATCGCATAGGATGCGTTTGCGCGTTCATTTTTCTCCCAGTAACCTTCTGTGAACTTCATTCCTGATCCTCCTTGCTTTTAATCTTATGATTTGCTTATTTTCCGAAATTGAAACTCTTTCAGTACCTTGCGGGATAACGGACTGCTGAATAGTTATCTGATACCAGTATACATCATGATTTTTTTTCTTACCAGCAATATAACCCAAATTTTATCTGTGCAAAAAACAAAATCTGTATATTGCATAAAAACAAAAGATTGTGGTAATATTCTTCAAAATATACACGTTCTACAAGTATATCTATTTTGGCACCAGGAGGTAAGAAAATATGTGCACAGCAGCAACTTATAAAACAAAAGATTTCTATTTCGGCAGAACCCTTGATTATGAATTTTCCTACGGTGATGAAATCACCATCACACCACGAAACTACCCATTCCATTTCCGTCATTCTGATAAAGCCCCTGACTCTCACTATGCCATCATCGGAATGGCTCATGTGGCCGGAGACTATCCACTCTACTATGATGCCATTAATGAAAAAGGTCTCGGCATGGCAGGTCTGAATTTCGTAGGAAATGCAGTCTATGCAGAACCAGTATCGGACAAAGAAAACGTAGCCCAGTTCGAATTCATCCCATGGATTCTCAGCCAGTGTGCCACCTTAAAAGAAGCCCGCCAGAGACTCTCAACTATGAATCTCACCAACACACAGTTCAGTGAGAACTTCCCATGTGCTCAGCTCCACTGGATCCTCGCAGATGCTTCCGGCTGCCTCGTTATCGAATCCATGCAGGACGGCCTCCATATCTACGAAAATCCTGTAGGGGTACTAACCAATAACCCACCCTTCCCACAGCAGATGTTCCAGCTTAACAACTACCAGTCTCTCTCCCCTCGCCAACCAGAAAACACCTTCGCTCCAGGATTAGAACTCCAATCCTACAGCCGCGGTATGGGCGCCCTCGGCCTCCCGGGAGACCTTTCCTCCGCCTCCCGCTTTGCCAAAGTTGCCTTCACAAAAATGAACTCCAGATCCGGCGACTCCGAACTCGAAAGCGTCAGCCAGTTCTTCCACATCCTCGGCTCCGTAGATCAACAGCGTGGCTGCTGCGAAGTAGCAAAAGGCAAATATGAGATCACTCTCTACACTTCCTGCTGCAACACAACAAAGGGAATTTATTATTATACCACCTATGAAAATCATCAGATCAATGCTGTCGATATGCATCGTGAAAATCTGGATACAACAGTCCTAATCCGATATCCTGTACTCGCAAAACAGAATATCTGTTTCCAGAATTAATGTGAAGCACTCTATACCTGTGGCAATTTCGACAAATATTCTTTAATTATAGCCATTGCCATTTTTCAGTTCTGTACGGTATAATAAAGACAAATTATTGGTTTCAAAAAGAGGTAATAACAATGGTACATTTTTTTGATATTACAAAGTTCAACTTATATAAAGAAGATAACCGGCGCGAAGTAAAAAAAGCAAATGGCGGCCTTCCTTCTTCTTTATGGGAGACTTACTCTGCTTTTGCAAATTGTTATGGCGGCGTAATTATTCTGGGAGTTGCCGAAAACAAAGATGGAACCTGGAGAACTACAGGTTTAAAAAGTACAGACAGGGACAAGCTGTTAAAACATTTCTGGGATACAATCAATAATCGAAAAAAGGTCAACGTAAATCTTCTATCTGATCAGGATGTAGAGATATATGAGAAGGATGAAGATACTATCATCGTGATTTATGTTCCTATGGCAAACAGAGAACAAAAACCTGTGTATATTAATGATGATATATTTGGCGGAACATTTCGAAGAAATCACGAAGGAGACTATCATTGTACCAAACTTCAGGTGAAAGCCATGCTCCGCGACCAGACAGACAACACTATGGATATGGATGTACTGGATGATGTTCCAATAAGCGACCTAAATTATGAAACCATTCAGGGATATCGCAACAGACATCGAGCCCTTAAACCTGCACATCCATTTGGCCGTTTAAATGATTCTGAATATTTACGCAGCATAGGAGCTGCTGCCATTTCCAATATTGATAAATGCCTTCATCCAACAGCTGCAGGAATGCTAATGTTTGGAGATGAATATAACATTGTACGACATTTCCCTGAATATTTTTTAGATTATCGTGAAATTCTGGATCCAACTATACGCTGGACCGATCGCTTACAGTCAAGTTCCGGTGAATGGTCCGGTAATATATGTGATTTTTACTTCCGAGTATATAATAAACTTGTTAAAGATATCAAGGTACCTTTTAAAACAATCGATGGAAACCGTATTGATGATACTCCCGTACATGAAGCATTGAGGGAAGCCCTCGCAAACTGTTTGATAAATGCAGACTTTTATGGTGTTCGAGGCATTGTAGTCCGAAAAGAAGCTGACAGAATAGTATTTGAAAATCCAGGATATTCCAGAACAGGAAAACAACAAATGAAAAAAGGGGGAATTTCTGATCCTCGCAACAAAGTACTCATGAAAATGTTTAATCTGATCAATATCGGCGAGCGTGCCGGCAGCGGAGTACCCAACATTTTTAACACATGGGAGGATCAAGGCTGGGTTGAACCAGTTATAGAAGAACAATTTGATCCAGATAGAACTCTTCTGATTCTTAGCTTCGATAAAAAACAAGCGATAAAAACAAGCGATAAAAAACAAGCGATAAAAACAAGCGATAAAAAACAAGCGAATAAATCCTGTCATAAAAAACAAAACCAAAAAACTTTGGAAAATATAGAAAAAATCAGAGAGTATTTATCTAAAAACAATATCTCAAAAACCAGTGATATTGCTGAATATATTGGATTAAGTCTTCCGCGAACCCGGGCTATTTTAAAAGAAATACCTGATGTATCTCCAATTGGAAATAATTCAAACAGAAAATGGACTCTGCAAAAATAATTTTCACCAGCCAAGAAATAAGTCAGAACATGGTACAAAGCAATAAAAGCATCTACGGAAAGCCTTCATCAGACCATCCAAAGATGCTTTTTATTGATATATTTTGTTTCTTTAAATTTCTTTATGACTCGTAACCCTAAGTCGTGCCATAGCTCTGGACAGAGCCAACTGATTCATATGATACTCCTGAATACTCTGCTTCTGTCTCATCTGCTCTTCTGCTCTCTCCTTCGCTTCCTGTGCCCTGCGGATATCAATCTCCTCAGGACTCTCTGCCGTCAGACAGAACAGCTTCACACGGTTATTGATCATCTCCACAAACCCACTGCTCACAGCCAGAACATGCTTTGTGCCATCAGCTTCCTCGAAACGCATTTCTCCCGGAATGATAGCAGCAACAATATTCTCATGCTGTGCCAGAAAGGCCTGCTCACCGTCAACAGCCGGGATTGTCAGGGTTTTGGCACGTCCTGCAAACGCCAGCTTATTACTGGCATAAATCTCAAGACCAAATGTATCTGCCATAAAATCCGCTCCTTATTCCTGACCCATCTCAGTCTTTGCTTTCTCGATGACATCCTCAATTGTACCAACATTGAAGAAAGCATTTTCCGGATACTGATCCATCTCACCATCAACGATTGCCTTGAATCCACGGATGGTTTCTTTCAGAGGAACATATTTACCCTTGATACCTGTGAAGTTCTCAGCTACATGGAACGGCTGAGAAAGGAACTTCTGGATCTTTCTTGCACGGAATACAGTGCTCTTATCCTCTTCAGAAAGCTCTTCCATACCAAGAATAGCAATGATGTCCTGAAGTTCTTTATATTTCTGAAGGATTTCCTGTACTTTACGTGCTACTTCATAATGTTCTTCACCTACAACATCCGGCTCCAGGATACGGGAAGTAGATTCCAACGGGTCAACGGCCGGATAAATACCCTGCTCTACGATCTTTCTGGAAAGAACGGTTGTTGCATCCAGATGAGCAAATGTAGTTGCAGGAGCCGGGTCAGTCAGGTCATCGGCAGGTACATAGACAGCCTGTACAGATGTTACAGAACCATCCTTAGTAGAAGCGATACGTTCCTGAAGTTCACCCATCTCAGTAGCCAGTGTTGGCTGATAACCTACGGCTGAAGGCATACGTCCAAGAAGGGCGGAAACCTCGGAACCAGCCTGTACAAAACGGAAAATATTATCAATGAAAAGAAGCACATCTCTGTGTTCCTCATCTCTGAAGTACTCAGCCATTGTCAGTCCGGTTTCAGCAACACGCATACGGGATCCCGGTGGCTCGTTCATCTGTCCGAACACTAAGGCTGTTTTTTCAAGAACACCGGACTCTTTCATTTCTGACCATAAGTCGTTACCTTCACGGGAACGCTCTCCAACACCTGTGAAAATGGAATATCCGCCATGCTCTGTGGCAATGTTCTGGATCAGCTCCTGAATCAGGACTGTCTTACCAACACCGGCACCACCGAACAGACCGATCTTACCACCTTTTGCATATGGTGCAAGAAGGTCGATAACCTTAATACCTGTTTCCAGGATTTCTACAGCCGGTTTCTGATGTTCGAAATCCGGCGGATCTCTGTGGATGACCCATTTCTGTTCTCCCTCAAGGGAAGGACCGTCATCTACTGTATCACCAAGTACGTTAAATAAACGTCCCAGTGTCTTATCACCTACAGGAACCTTAATGCCGCTTCCTGTGGCGATGACTTCTCTGTCACGCTGTAAGCCTTCGCTTGCGCTCAGCATAATGCAGCGTACCATATTGTTTCCCAGATGATGGGAAACTTCCATTACACATCTTTTACCGTTGTTCTCTACCTCAAGGGCATCCTTGATCTCAGGAAGATTTCCATCTTCAAAAACAACGTCTACAACAGGTCCCATAACCTGTACAATTTTACCTTTGTTCATCGTCGTCACTTCCTTTTTTGTGCTTTTGCACCGCTGACAATCTCAGTGATTTCCTGTGTGATGGCAGCCTGACGCGCACGGTTATACTCAATGGATAACTCCCTGAGCATCTTCTTTGCACTGTCCGTAGAGGACTGCATTGCCATCATTCTGGCATTATTTTCACTGGCATAGGCTTCTACAAGACATCCATAGATCAGACCAGTCAGGTAATTTGGGATCATGGTATTCAGAAGTACATCGGCTGATGGTGACAGCACGATTTCCTCCTGTGGCATGTCCGCAAGCATTGCCTGATTTGGCAGGAACTCTGCTTTCTTCAATGGAAGAAGCTGCATATTCACCGGCTCCATGGCAACTGCACTCTGCATCTCCGTATAGAAAATACGGACTTCGTCCAGTTCTCTGTCCAAGAACGCTCTGACAATCTCCTCTGAGATCAGACGCGCTCTGTGCATGGTCGGTTTCTGTACTGTATATGGAAAGTTCTCTGCGATATCCATATGTTTCTTCGTGAAATACTGACGGCCTACCATACCCAGCACATAAAGCTTGCAGTGCTCATGCTCTGCCATAAACTGTTCTGTCATTTTCTGGATATTATGGTTATAGGCACCTGCCATACCCTTATCACCGGTAACTACGATACAGCCGATCTTACGGTCTTCCTCCGCAATCTTATGACGGATACTGAAAAAAGGATGCTCTGTATCCGGCATATGACGCAGGATTCGGGAAATTGCTGCCTGCATATTATAGTAATACGGCTCTGTATCGGACAGGATTCTTTTGGCCTTCTGCATCTTGGATGAAGAGATCATATACATGGCATTGGTGATCTTCATGGTGTCCTGAATGCTTTTCATTCGAGTCTGAATCTCTTTCGTACTGCCCATATCAACACCTACCTGCTCTTATCTGCAAATTCTTCTGCCACTTTCACGATCTTTTCTGCCAGTTCATCCGGAAGCTGTCTCTTCTCCTCGATCTCTCTTCCGATTTCCGGATAAGCACTGTCAAAGTAGTCCAGCATATCTCTCTGATACTTCTTCATCTTCTTGGTTTCCACGTGCATCATTGCCTTGTGTGTTGCCGCACAAAGAGTGATGACCTGCTCATGAAGACTTAACGGGCTTGAAAGCGGCTGTTTCAGAAGTTCCATAAGTCCACTTCCGTATTTCAACTGCTGAGTTGTAGCCTCGTCCAGATCAGAACTGAACTGTGTAAAGATTTCCATCTCACGATACTGAGCCAGATCGATACGGACACTTCCTGCTGCTTTCTTCATGGCTTTTGCCTGTGCAGCACCACCAACTCGGGATACGGAAAGACCTACGTTAACCGCCGGACGCATACCGGAGTTAAACAGGTCACTCTCCAGGAAAATCTGACCATCTGTGATGGAAATAACGTTTGTAGGAATATATGCGGAAAGGTCACCTGCCTGTGTCTCAATGATAGGAAGTGCAGTGATAGAACCACCGCCGGCCTTTTCATTCAGACGGCTGGAACGCTCCAGTAATCTGGAATGGAGATAGAATACATCTCCAGGATAAGCCTCACGTCCCGGTGAACGTTCCAGAAGCAATGACAGTGCACGATATGCAACTGCATGCTTGGATAAATCATCATAAACCATTAATACATCTTTTCCCTTATACATGAAGTACTCAGCAAGTGCAGTACCTGCATAAGGAACAATATACTGAAGCGGTGCACAGTCACTGGCTGTAGAGGAGAATACTGTTGTATAGTCCATAGCACCGTGTTTCTCCAGAGTAGATACAATCTTAGCTACTGTAGAAGCTTTCTGTCCGATTGCAACATAGATACAGATTACATCTTTGCCTTTCTGGTTCAGAATGGTATCCAGTGCAACAGAAGTCTTACCTGTCTGTCTGTCACCGATGATCAGCTCACGCTGGCCACGGCCGATCGGGAACATGGAGTCAATGGAAAGAATACCTGTTTCCAGAGGAACTGTTACAGATTTTCTGTCAATAATTCCAGGTGCCGGATTCTCCACCGGACGATACCCGTCTGCCTTGATCTCACCTTTACCATCGATCGGCGCTCCCAGAGCGTTTACGATCCTTCCGATAAAAGCGTCACCTACAGGCACACCTGCCTGCTTCTGGGTTCTTGCTACCTTTGTTCCTTCTTTGATTCCTGTATCTTTACCGAACAGGATACATCCGATGCTGTTTGCACGGATATCCTGAACCATACCTTTCAGACCATTCTCAAAGGTTACAACCTCGCCATACATAGCATGATCAATACCATGTACCGTGGCGATACCATCTCCGACGGAGATGACTGTTCCTACTTCCTGGTCCTTGCTGATTTCGTCATAATTCTTAATTTCTTCTTTCAGAATCGAAATGATTTCATCTGGATTCATTGCAGCCAACTTTTATTCACCTCCGTGTCAATTTCTGTCTTAAATTGTTATAACGTCCGCGGAGACTCCAGTCGAACTCTTTGTCTCCGGCAGAAAGAATGAAGCCTCCGATCAAAGATTTGTCTTCTCTGAGAGTAAGGATTACTTCCTTTGCTCCAAATTCCCTGCGAAGGAAATCTTCCATCTTCTCTTTCTGGGCTTCTTCCGGTTTTGTTACATATGTGAGAACAGCTTTCAGAATTCCTTTCTGCTTGCGGCTGTAATTGCCATATGCTTCCAGGATATCATAAATGCTGCTGATTTTCTGATATTTACAGGTCACCTTCAGGAAATTTTTCATCTCCTGTGGGAAGACTCTGTCAATTACATGTTCTTTTTCTTTTAAAGAAACCAGTGGATTCTCAAGGGCACCTTTTAACTGCGGGGTACCCCTGAAAATCTTTTCTGTCTCCAAAACAGCTTCTTCCGGGACAGAAAGCTCATATAATGCTTTTGCATAATTAATGCTTGTTTCCGTCATTGGAATCACCTGCCTCTTTTATAAACTGGTCATAAAGGGACAAATCCTGCTGACTGCTGTTTTTCTCTCCCATGATCTTTGAGGCTGCATCCAGCGCGATCTCTGCCACTCTGCTTTCCATAGCCTTCATAGCATTTTCCTGCTCTGTCCTGATATCTGCCTTTGCTTTGTCAAGCATTGCACCAGCCTGTGTGTTTGCATCTTTTACAATACGCTCAGCCTGTACTTTTGCCTCATCCTTTGCCTGGTTTACAATACGCATGGATTCGTCTTTCGCAGATTTCAGTGCATCTTCATATTTGCCTTTCAGTTCATATGCCTGTTCTTCTGTATCTTTGGCACTTGCGAACTGCTGGTCGATCATGTTTTTTCTCTGCTCCATCACATTGAGGATCGGACCAAATAAGAACTTTTTCATTAAAAGATAAAGAACAATCAGGTTAATAATTGTAAAGACCAGGTTGATGTTAATCTCGATCACCTGTCCCACCTGCCTTTCTTAGTTATTCTTTATCCATCAATTAGCCAAGCATGATAACGATCAGAAGACCGATAACGAAACCGTAAATAGCTGTTGCCTCGGCAAGGGCACATCCTAAAAGAAGGGATTTGCTGATCTTGCTTTCTGCTTCCGGCTGTCTTGCGATTGCTTCTACTGCTTTGGATGTTGCCATACCAATACCGATACCAGCGCCAATACCTGTTAAAACTGCGATTCCTGCTCCAATAGCTACTAACATAACTTTTTCCTCCTGTTGTTTAACTGAAATAAACTAAATATTACAAATCTTTCTTCACAATATGCTATCCTGTCGATATTCCGATGAGATCATTGATGCCTGTGCAACAGATGTCTGTACCAACGGTTGTTTATGACCGTTATGACCCACCGGATATCCGGACAGCATTTAAGTGCTGTTCATAACTGCTGTCTTATCCATTATGTCCCGCGTCTCAGGTCTTATATAGGTGTCATATTCCTGTATGAACAGTAGTCTTTTTTATTCAATAGCTTCTTTGATAAATAAAGAAGTTAAGAATACAAATACATAAGCCTGAATGAATCCGTCAAAGAAATCAAAATACAGGCTGAATGGGATAGGAATAATTGCCGGGCATATAAACTCAAGAAGTTTCATAACCACATAGCTTCCTAACACATTACCAAAAAGTCGCATACAAAGTGATGTGGGTCGAATGGCGACCTCCAGAATATTGATTGGCAGCATAATCGGTGCCGGCTCTGCGAAGCTTTTAAGAAAGCCTTTCAGACCTTTCTTATGGAATCCTGCATACTCGATCAGAAAAATACTTGTGAGTGCAAGACCGATCGTACAGTTCAAATCCTTTGTAGGCGGTACAAATCCAAACACACCGAAAATGTTTGCAATTCCAATGTAAATGACAACTGTCATCAGATAGGGAATATACATTTTTCCCTCTTCTCCAAGGATATCCTTAAAGAAATCATGAAGAAAACTGACACCGGTTTCCAACAAAATCTGTTTCTTACCGGGGTTTTCCACACTCAGGTTTCTTACGAGCACCAATGACAAAATTAAAAGCACTGCCATGATCACCCATGTCACTGCTACTGACTCTGCAACTGGTATTCCTCCAAACACCGGTATGGTAAAAACTGTCTTACATTGAAGTTCTTCCATTAACGTGTCTGCTAAATTACCCGTTTCTTTTCCCTCCTTTTTCTATTTAAATCTCCGGAAGATATTCTGGCTTTTTATGCTGTCTGCCTCAGATGCCTCAGCCAGGATTCCTAAACTTATGTCTGTAAAATATTTCATAAGCTTTCCATCGATTCAAGATTTTGAGATTATTATATTAAAATCCGTTAAAAAGTCAACAATTATTTTGACTATTTCTGGCAAAAATAGATTTTCTTTTTGTGCATTTCATCCAGATATTTTGATTGAAAAATAGATTTTCATAATTTTTTTAATGCATTTTCACGAAAAAAAGGCAATTTTCATTGACCGAACTGTAAGCAGATGATATTATTTTATATGGTTTTTATATAAATTTTATATCTCTGCACTTACCAATCCTTATATTGGTAATACCAAACAGGAGGTTTTTTATGCAAATCATTTGTCTGGGAGACAGTATTACGGACTGTAATCATTTATTTGAAGATTTTCCTCTGGGAAATGGGTATGTACAGATACTCTCAGAAATGTTCCGTAATCAGCCTCCTTCTTTCTCCATATCCGCAGATACCGTCAGACGCTCATCAAGCGCTGTACAGTTAACAGATAGATCAACAGGTGCCATACATTTCAGGAACTGTGGCATAGATGGCTTCACTGTGGCAAGAGTCCTTGAAAATATCCGTCAACACCGTATTTTTTTGCATTGCTCTCCTGTTATAACTCTGCTGATCGGCATCAATGATATCGGTCTGATAATGAACACAGACCGGACGGATTCTCAGAAAGAACAGATGATGAGAGAGTTTGCCACTCATTACAATGAATTATTGAATCTGCTCACTGCAGATGCCAGGCAGGTAATCCTTATGGAACCCTTTATCTTTCCACATCCGGAAGAATATGAGACATGGATTCCCTATGTCCATACCATGTCTGATATTATCCGACAGCTCTCTGTCAGATTCAGACTTCCATTTCTGCCTCTGCATAACTATTTTAATAAGGAAGCAACTCAATCGGGATTTGATGCCATAACAACAGACGGGATTCATCTTACTTTGTATGGGCATAAGCTTCTGGCCGAGAAACTGTTCCCTCTCCTTCAAAGCATTGATAACAATCCCTGAACAGATAAACTATTGCGCATTTTCCCGGAACTTTGTATAATAAATCACTGTCCTCGCTCATATCTGCGGACTTATTATGGAAAGGAGTCTTCCTTATATTATGGAAACTACAATTAAACAGATTGAAGATATGTCTCTGAATGCCTGGCCATCTCACAAGATGGAATTATACGACGGCTGGATCCTGAGATTTTCTTATTTTTATACACACAGAACCAACAGCGTAGAACAGTTCGGCAATTCCACCCTCACCTGGCGGGAAAAAATCCCATACTGTGAAAGCGTATATAAGCGTCTGGGAACCCCCGCTGTATTTAAGATCAGTCCTCTTGTCTCTCCTGACTTTGATTATGTTCTGGAGAATCGGGGATATGCCATCCAGCATACCACCAATGTCATGGCAATGAGCATGAACGCCGCACGGCTGGATACTCCATATCCTGATGTAACATTCTACAATAACATTCCGTCTGAATGGATTGAAAGTCTGTTCAATCTAAAAAATACTATAAATCCGATTCACAGAAAAGTTGTACCATCCATGTATCAGGCAATCCTCAAAGAAACCATTTGCGCCTGCATCCGCATAGACGGGCAGATCATTGCAACAGGGCTTGGTATCCTGGACAGAGACTACATCGGTATTTACGCCATCCATGTCAAAGAAGAATACCGCAAACATGGCTATGCCCGTCAGATCTGCACAGGACTTCTGAAAGAAGGAATGAAAAAAGGTGCACAGAATGCATATCTTCAGGTTGTAGAGGGAAATGACAATGCCCGAGCATTATACAGATCACTTGGATTCCAGCAGCTTTATACTTACTGGTTCCGCGTACAGCCGGATGAAAATGGAAATTTCCCACCTGAGAAATAAAAAGAACTATCTGTAAAGCGTTTTCATTTTCTGCTTTTACAGATAGTTCTTAATTTTTATAGATTTTAACTTTTCTTTTTCGGGGAATCAGTTGATTCATTTAACATAGTTCGCGCCAACTATGTTGTATATCATTTTAATTTTAATATTCAAGTCTTATTCTGTATTTTATCTCTGACTCAATTATGTTACTGTTCACTCCGTTCACAGTAACGTAGCCAAAATTCATTCCAGATTGCCTGCGGCAATGGAATTTTGGCTTGTATGTCTCGGGATTTTGGAATATTCATGCCAAAACACCTCGCGGAATAGTGGTGTGTGAACAGTAACTCAATTATACTGTTTTGTTTTTCAGCACTGCAGGTGATGTATTTCCTACAACCATCGCTGTCAGAGGGCTGAAATACAGCAGACATGTTAATACACAGTAAATCGGGATCATGATTGCAAACTGTACCAGTCTTCCGGGCATGATCGCATAGAAATTATATCCAAGCATGATCACAAGTCCTGCTGTTGTAAGCACCAGAGAGCTGAGAACTGCAGTTACCACGATAGATACGCAAATACCAACTGTCTTTCCTGTTTTCTTTCTGTTTGCAAAGAATGGTTTTGCAAGAGCAGGAAGCACACCCCAGAGGATTGCTGCAACTGTGATAAACGGATTTACAGCATAGCCTTTCATAAAGCACCCGATAATATCTGCACATAATCCACAGACACCGCCTGCCACCGGTCCCAGCCACAGACCTGCAAGGATTGTACATACACTTCCCACAGAAATACGGTACGCACCAAGATCAATGACCAGAACTCGTGTGAGTACCAGATGCATGGCGATCAGAAGAGCCATGAACACCAATGTTTTTACGTTCCAATATTGTTTTTTCTGCATAATAAAAACACCTCCATAATGTGTTTAAAAAATAGAGTAGTTACATAAATAATAATCCCTCCACATTATGAGATGCTCTCATATGTAGCAACGGGTGCGGAAATTATATCGTAAGCAGCACGCTTTCTGCTTTTCGTTTCACGGCGACTCCCCAGCCTGTGAACACTTGACGCATAAAATCCTACTTCGCTATTATTTATTTATCGAAATTATAACACAATCCATAGAAATTGCAATATATTTTCCGTTATTATTTTCACAAATTTGAATGCTGTTTTTTGTTCATTCTATACGAATGGTCTGCTTTTTTTACTTAAGAATATTGCTGCAAACACTCGTAAGTCTATGAATAAAACAGCCGCATATACTAATACTATAACATTATGCAGCAGTCCGGCATCTTCAGCAATGAGAAATTACATGAATACAGATATTCCGTCCCGGTCTGCTATAATCATGGAGGTAAAAAAATGTCAGAAATATGCAAAAATAACTGCCAAAATCCTTATAATATATGTTATGATAATTACCTGAATACCAACGCCTGTACGGAATGTACCGGTCTGATATGCACTCCTGCCAAAGACAATGACGAATGGGAAAGCTACCGGAAAATTTTTGATTTTATCCCCGAACCGCCGGAAAGCAATATCCCTCCCTGTAAATAATTATTGCATACGGCAGGAATCATGTTCAAACGAATGATTTATCGGAGGTCCTGTCTGTATTATGAAAAAACTGCTTGCTGCATGTGTCTGTGCCGGCCTTAGCTTTTCTTTTGCCGGATGCAGCCCTGAAACCATACTGGAACAATTCACATCCACCGGAGACACATCCGTCCGGGAACTTACTTCTTCATCTGACACCACAACTGAAATCGAAACAAAAGACCGTATCTATATGGATGAACTTTCCGGTACCCTGCAGGATTTTTCAGGAAGCCAGCTTATTCTGAACACGGACAGTGCCTCCTATGTATTTAATGTTTCCAATGCCACTCTGGAATGTAAAGGCGGCATGATCACCGGCGATGAGATCAGTATCATTTACGAAGGTCAGCTTTCCGGTACTGACACAGGCAGTGTACATGTTCTGAAGGTTGTAGATGAATTTCATAAAAAAAACAAACTGAAAAAGCGCACTGCACATGGGCAGGTCATTTCCCTGACTTCCAATACCATCACAATAAAATCAAAGAAGGGAAAAACAGCCACCTATCCGATCACAGGAACAAAACAGTATTATCAGAATGGAATCAAAGCCGGTGACTGGGTTTACCTTACATTCAAGGGGAAATTCCCGGATACCTCCAATGATTCTTCCGCATCCTTAAATGCCAGTCACCTGAAAGTGCTGAGTATTTCAGATCTGAAAGATCTGGAAATACCGGATCCCACCCCAACTCCGGATCCAAAACTCACACAGACACCGGAGCAAATAGAAAATAAAGAAAAACAGCTGCTGGCAACTGTACAGGGAGTAAATCTGAATATCCTCCGGATTCTTCCTGCCGGAAGTGACACCTCCTTTAATCTGGATATGTCAGCAATCCCCGCTTACTTCAAGGGAGGAATTGCCCCGGGATCTCATGTTAATGTTACTTATATCGGAGATCTGGAAACAACATCCCTGGAAGAAGTCCGTATTATTGCTGTGACAGGTGAGGATCCTGATACCATTAATGACAAACATATTTCCTTTACAGTAACCGGCACGATCATTGGAAGTACTGCCAACACCATCACTGTACAGACAGATGACGGTGCCATAGATACCTTCCGTACAGAAAACGCGCAGGATCTCACTGCAGGCGGTATGGAATACGGCGACTATGTGTGTGTTACCTTCCATCCATCCAAATCAAAATCTTCTAATATTTATACAGCAATTAAGGTACAGGATGCGTAAATTGTTACTGTTCACTCCGTTCTCAGCAACACGCTTCGCGATGCAGGAAATATGAACCTCCTTGTGCAATGCCCAAGGAGTATCGTTTGCTTCACAAACTTAATTTATGCTAATCGCATAAATCCGCGCGGTATGTCTCGGGTTTTCTGTGACCTTCGCTCACACAAAACACCTCGCGGGATATCACCAGTGAACAGTAACCGTAAATTTCTTCTTGATTTCCGCTTCACCTTCCGCAAGCCAGCGGTATGCAGCATCCTGATCTCCCAGAATTTCTGCAAAGGACTGAACTTCATCCCGGATTCCTTTTCCATGAAGAACTCTGTAAGCCCCCGCATCACTTCCGGGGGCTGTTTTTATTCCCAGCCGGAATGCTTTTCTGATATTCTCTTCTGCAGATTCTATGATTGGTTTCAGAGTCTCATCATCATAACGTCCGTCTCCCAGAAGATTTCTCACTGTAACCAGAGTCGGAACCCAGACTGTGTCGCTCTCTGCCAGCATGGCAAGGCTTTCTTCATTCATATAGTTTCCATGTTCCAGACTGTCCACTCCGGCAGCCACTGCTGCCTGCACTCCGTAATCTCCGTTGGTATGGGACATGACAGCCATACCTTCTTCATGTGCAATATGTACCATTTCCTTTACCTCTGACCCATCCAGAGGTGTTCCGGTAATCGCTCCATGTTCATTAAAATCCAGAATCCCGGTAGTCATAATCTTAATAAAATCTGCCCCTGCCTGTTTCGCCTCCAAAACACGCTTATGAAATTCCACCATTGTGGCAAAACCATTTCCCACAATAGAACCATAATGCCCTTCTTTGTGAATGGCAAATATCGGAGTTCTGTAATCTATTCCATACTCTGGTGCAAGCTCTTTCGCTCTCGCAGAAACACCTAACGCATCACCACCATCACGTACAAAAGCAATTCCCCGTTTCTGGTATGCTTTCAGATGCTCTCTTATTATCTTGTCGTCCGGTCCATTTTTATGCATATCAACTGCATGGCGGTAATTTACGCCATCCATAATGATATGCGCATGACATTCTCCAAACATTTCCCGTTTCTCTTCCTTTTCTCTGCTGCTTTCCTAACTCAAAACACACAGTCAGACGGATAAACCCATCCGCTCCGCTATGTAGCTCTATACTCAATAACTGCTCCGCAAGTTTACTTAATCTTTTATCTACCGTTTTTTATTTCTCGAAAAAATTTCGGATTTCGTCTTCTGTTGCCTGCACAGAGCCCTGGACAAAGAATGGCTTTCCGCCGCCTCTTCCGTTTAATGCAGCATTCATTTCCTTTGTATACTGCCGTAAATCCCCGTCAATCTCGCCCATGGCATACTTATAGCTTCCATCCTCATTTCTGGAAAATACTGCACAGCAGCCCTCACAGGTATTCATCACTGCATCCGCAAGTTTACGTACAGAATCTGCTTCCAGACCTTCTTTGAAGATCAGGACACTTCCTGCACCTTCCCATTTCTTAGCCTCTGCCCTAAACATCTCTTCTTCCATGCGGGCAACCTGACCTTTCATACGGAAATTCTCATCCTGCAGACGCTGTACTGCATCTGCTGTTCTGTCCATCTTTGCAGAAAGCTTCATGGAAATCTGATGATTCTGCTCATTCACCATATTCAGATAATCCAGAACACGTTTACCGCAGATCATCTCCATACGGATGCCATCATGGAATTTCACTACAGAAAGAAGCTTCACCATTCCAATCTCACCTGTATGTGTCACATGAGTTCCACAACATGCACACACATCAACACCAGGGAAAGTCACGATACGAACCTGTCCTGTCAGTTCCTTCTTACTTCTGTAATCAATAGTCTTCAGTTCCTCAGCATCAGGATAAGTAATCTTAACTTCCTTATCCTCCCACACTCTCTCATTTACTTCCCGCTCAATTTCTGCAAGCTGCGCATCATCCAGCATACCATTCAAATCTACAGTGATCACATCGCTCCCCATATGGAAACCCACATTGTCATAACCATACTTCTCATGGATAATACCGCTGACCATATGCTCACCGGAATGCTGCTGCATCAGGTCAAAACGACGCGCCCAGTCAATCTTTCCTTCAACCTTCGCCCCCACTTCCAGAGCCTTATCAGTATAATGAAGTAATTCTCCATCTTTCTCATGAACCTCTGTCACCTTTGCATCACCCAGCGTTCCCACATCACTCGGCTGACCACCGCCCTCCGGATAAAAAGCACTCTCATCCACAATGACCGCATAACCTTTCTTTTGCTCTCTGCACTCTACTACGGTTGCGGTGAATTCTTTTTTATATACATCTTCATAGTATAAACGTCTTGTTTCTGTCATGATCTGTCTCTCCTTGTTAATCTGTCATATTGCCCCGCATTATCTTCCATATAAACATAAATGCTGTATTTCATTTCATTTCATTTCATTTCAATCAAGTATAGACCAAATCAGACAGGTTCGCAAGACCATCACTTAGAGATATTTTTATAAAAAATCCGCTAACCAACAGCCAACAACCAGCACAGAAAAATAGTTTGTTTTGTGTGCATTTGCAGGATACTTAGATATTCTTAGCCGGCAAAAATCTGCGTTATGAGAAAAATGACACACTGTCTGAGCCCCATGCGGCGAGTTTGTGGCATTTTTCTCATGCCTTTAGCAGATTTTTGGCAGCTTAGAATATCTTAGTGTCCGAAACCGCACACAAAACAAACTATTTTTCTGCGCGTCCCTTTTTTCTCAAAATTTCCAATATCTGAATCCATTCCCCCACCTCCTGCGTTATAATTAAATGAACAGGGAAAAGGAGACAGTAATGATCACAGAAAAGCAATATCTGGAATATCTGATTAAGCAATACCAGAACTTAATATATTCGATTTGCCTGAAATCTGTCGGTAATCCATTTGATGCCGAAGATCTCACTCAGGAAGTCTTTCTGTCTGCCTATAAGAACCTTTCCCGCTTTGATGGTAATTATGAGAAAGCCTGGTTAAGTAAGATCGCTGTCCGAAAGTGTCTGGATTATCTGAAAGCAGCCGGGCGGCGAAGTATTCCAACAGAAGACACCTACTTTTCCCAGATTCCGGACAGGCAATCCTCTCCCGAAGATGAATATATGAAAACTGCAGCCAACACTCACGTAGAAGCATTGTGTATGCAGTTGAAAAGTCCTTACAAAGAAGTCGCTTACGCGCATTTCTGCAAAGAATTATCAGTACCTGAGATTGCACAGCAGACAGGGAAAAATCCGAAAACAATTCAGACACAGCTCTATCGCGCAAGGGCAATGCTGAAAAAAATGCTTGAAAGGGGTGATTAGATGCATATTAATAAGAAGGATTTAATAGAATTTGACAACGGAAATATGAACACACAGGAAGTCATTGAGTTTCTGTCACATCTTGATCACTGCGATTTCTGTCTGGATCAGATGATGGAACAGGAAAACAACAGTACGGATACTGCTCCCTCCTATCTGATGGAACAGATTTTGGACAAAGCAGGCTCCGGTGAAGTGCAGCTTGCCCGGGCAGCAAATAAAGCATCCCGCAAAATCCAGCTGCTCCATTACAGTCTTCAGACTGCTGCCGGTGTGATGGTTGCCCTGTTGCTTTTATTCAGTATCCCAAATCTGGATTTCACTTCCTTATATCAGGATACTTCCTCTCAGACAGACAGAATATTACCCGAACATGAAAACGGCAGACTCTACCAGTTCACCAGAGAACTCGGACAGAACATTGGTGATGGCACCAGCTCTTTTATAAAATATGTCAGTGATTTTTCCAGCAAATTAATGAATGGAGGCAAATAAAAGTATGCAAAAACAAAAACGTGGATTCTGGCTTTTTATCTTCTCCCTGATCCCAGGCGCAGGAGAAATGTACATGGGATTCAAAAAACAGGGAATCAGTATTATGTTCTTATTCTGGGGTGTCTTTGCCATCGGAGCATGTACCGGAATGGACTGGCTTGTGTTCCTGATTCCGATCATATGGTTCTACAGTTTCTTTAATGTGCACAATCTGAAGTCTCTTTCTGAGGAAGAATTTTACTCCATAGAAGATTCCTATGTCCTTCATATGGATGAACTGGCAGGAGACATCAGTTCTCTGCTCAAACATCACGGAAAGATAACTGCGATTCTGCTGATTTTCCTTGGTGCTTCTATTCTATGGAACACTCTGGTAGATTTCCTCTATATGATCTTACCCGGATATCTGGCTGATGTTATCAGCAGATTCACATATCATCTGCCGCAGCTTGTGATTGCAGCTGCTATCATTTTTACAGGGATTTATATTCTCACCCGCAAGAAGGATGCACTGGATGAAGAACAGCCTGACAGCTTTACTGAGGAAGAACATTACTGGACACCTTATCGTCCGTATCAGCAGAATGTTCCGAATATGGAAACTGACGCGGTTAAAAATACCACAGACACAGTAAATCCTGATTGCTGTACAGATATCGATGTCACGGACACCGCAAACAACAAAAGCCCGGTATCTCTGAAAAAAGAGTCTGCCGCCGAAGTGTCTCAGGAGGATGCTTCATCACAAACAACAAATTCTGAATCATGACACAAAATGGGATTGTCACATCAAGGAATCTACCTTCATGTAACAATCCCATTCTCATTATCCTCACATGGATACCGAAACTTCTCCAAAGGACAATATTGTCTCCTGTCCATCTTCTTCCCGTACTTTCAGCCGTCCGTCCCTACATATCTCCAATGCAAATGCCTGTCTGGAAGAGTTTCCGTCTGTAATTGTGATCTGATGTCCCGGGATCATGTTATGTGTCACATAATCCGGAGATAATTTCAGATCTGCTGTTTCTTTTCTCAACTCGTTCACGATCATTGCAGTCAGTTTATTACGGTCAGTCTGTTCCGCATCTTCTTTTGTCTCATAAAGGGCTCCTGCTATACTTCTTAATTTCTGCGGCAGGTTCTCCTGGTCCAGATAGAGGTTCAATCCCATGCCAACTACCACAAACTCAATATTTCCACTCTCAAAATCTGTGACAGCCTCTGTGAGTATTCCACAGACTTTCTTTCCTTTATGAAACAGATCATTAACCCATTTAATATCAAGCTGGATTCCACAGAGCTGAGCAACTGCTCTGTAGACTGCCACTGCTGCCGCAGTTGTGATCAGCAGACTGTCATGTATGGTTCCCTGTGGCTTCAGGATCACACTCATGTAAAGACCTGTATCTGCAGGAGAATAGAATTCCCGGCCTCTGCGCCCCCTGCCTGCAGTCTGGCTCCTGGCAATGACAAATGCCCCATGTCCGGCCTCTCCCATCATAGCTTCTTTCTTGGCAGTCTGGTTCGTAGATTCCAGTTCATCATAAATATCTATCTTAACCTTCGGATCATCCAGAAACAGGCGGATTCCCTCCTGCGACAGACGGTTCGTATCCTTCGCAAGCATATATCCTTTATTCGGTCCTGCTTCTATATGATACCCTTCTTCCCGGAGCGACTTTACTGCCTTCCACACTGCTGCCCTGGTACATCCCAACTCACCGGCAATGCTCTCACCTGAAAGTATCTCCCCTTTATTCTTCTCCAGCATTTCCAAAAGACTTGATTTTACAGTCATAATTTCCCTTTCTTACTTTCTGTCCCATTATTTTCACGTTATCTCTTCTCTGATCATCTACTGCTAATCATATCATCTGGTATGCTTTTTGTCTAATGTTCTACCGGAAATATCTTATCACATAATTTTCCGGTGTTACTGTTCACTCCGTTCTCAGTAACATTTTCCGTACAGTAATCAATTGTCTGTCAGGATTGCCACAATCCCCGCATATAACACCATAAATCCCATAATTACTGCAACCATGTCAGCAGAATGAAAATCAATATTAAATATCATACCACCTGCAACCATCACTTCCAAGGTGACGATCAGCCCCAGGATTACTGCCATTGTCCTTGAAAATTTATGTCTTTCCTTTCTTCTCATTCTCTGTGTGGTATTTACTGCATTCATCATTTTACTCCTCCTTCATGTCAGACAGATAAAAATCGCCCTTATCCTCTGATCGATTATGTCCGAACATATTTTCCGAACATATATTCTCTTTCTTTTGATATATAATAACATACCCATTTCAAAAATGGAAGAGTTTTTAGAACATTTGTTTGCCGTTTTTTTCATTATAAATTTTTCCGGATTCTGAAACTTAAAATTAAGAAAGAATCCTGCTTGCAGGATTCTCCGCCTGCGACGGGTCGCTTCAGCGACATAATTCCTCCCCGTCGCAGTGCGATCCTGCCCGGAGGGCTTTTTTATGTTATAGGAACATTACGGAGTAATTTCCTATAACATAAAAAAAGACTGCCGTGCCACTCATCACCTGCCACGACAATCCTCTTATCTGATTTTAATGTTATATTTTTTACATAAACTGAGCAAACACAGATGCACCTACAACTGTCAGCAGACCTGCAACCGCAATCGCAAGGCTGCTCATGGCACCTTCTATTTCTCCCAGCTCCATTGCCTTTGCAGTACCGATAGCATGGGCAGAGGTTCCAAGTGCCAGGCCCTTAGCGATTGGTTCTTCAATACGCGCAAGTTTGATCACAGTCTCTGCGATCATATTTCCAAGAACACCGGTAATAATAATAACTGCAACTGTAATAGTCACAATACCTCCAAGTTCTTCAGAAACGCCCATTCCGATGGCAGTTGTAATAGACTTCGGAAGAAGTGTTACATACTGTTCATGACTCAGGCTGAACAGCTTTGCAAGGATCAGCACACTGACCAGACTGGCAAGCACACCGGAAACAATTCCAATGATTACAGCTTTCAGATTCTTTTTCAGAAGTTCCATCTGCTGATACAGCGGAACTGCCAGGCAGACCGTTGCAGGTGTGAGCAGGTAGCTGATATACTGACCGCTCTGATTATAGGTGTCATAATCAATATGCAGTAAACAAAGCACCGCTATTACTGCAATGATCGCAATCAGAAGTGGATTAAAAATTGCCATCTTAAATTTTCTTTTCAAAAGAAGTCCTGCCTCATATGCGATCAGACTGATCGCTGCACCAAAAAACAGGGAATTACTCATAAATTGTGTCATGATCTTTTCTGTCCTTTCTTTCTGTCCATACGAATAACTGCCTGTGTGACACGACCTGTCACAATCATTACCACAACTGTGGTAATCACTGTGATCAGAATGATCGGCACACATACCGGTTTCAGTATGCCCCAGGCTGTCAGCAATCCGACACCTGCCGGAATAAACATAACCGGCATGATCTCTATGAGAAATTCAGCTGCTTCTTTGACCTGTTCCAGCCTGATAATGTGTGTTCCCAGTGCGATCAGCATGATCACCAGTCCGTACACACTTGCAGGTACAGGAAGCGGGATCAGAACATGTAATGCCTCTCCCATTGCGGATATCAGTAAAATAATCCAGAATTGTCTTACGTATTTCATTTTCAGTCTCCTCTAATCCTTACTGAACGGCTACAGGCTTCATCATTCCAGTTACCTGATCTTCGTACTCCTGAGTTTCCTCGAGAGATGCTCGACCGGTTCTCTGGATCTTTGTCACGCCCGGATACTGTCCCGGGAAAGATTCCAGCATGATCCCATCGCCGTATATCTTTACTTTATCCCCATTTTCCAATACATCATCGGAAATTAATTTTCCTTTTTTATTGTAAATGCCCTCTGCCGGTATGTCTGCGCTGAAAATAGTTCCATTGTTCAGATCCACAAAAACTCCGGTCTTCAAAAATTCTCCTGTCTCGATATAGATTGCAGAAATAGCATTTGCTTCCTCTTTCTGCTCTTCCTCCCTGACCATCTGTGCCTGCTTTCCTACCATATTCCAGAAAGCACCTCCCATTACAGCAAAAATGGCGAGCAGAACAATCATACCGATGATAAACTTCCAGTCTCGTTCTTTTTTATTTTTCAAATATTCAACTCCTTTATATTGGTCTAACCAATCTCGGTTCATTACGTTTTTTAATTATAGCGTATTCATCACAAATTGCAAGGTTGTTTCTGCGTAAAAAAAAAGTTTTTACAGAATCCTGATTCTTTTCTGCAAAAACTTTTTCTTCTATATATTATACTGATATTATACTGTGGTAAGCAGTGCTTCCATCCAGACTTCTTTACGAAAAAGAATAAATACGATATACTTTACATAAATTATAAAGGCTTTATCCAAAGGATTATTGAAGTAGAGACTGTGCTGTTACACACCCCTTGGGTCAAAAAAAATGTGGGAAAGGGCACACCTACCAATAATTCTTCTCTCCCATATATCCGAAAATCGAACGCCATCGAAGTTTAGATGCACATACCAAAGTTCCTGTGTCTCCATCTTCCAGCTCTGTTTTATCTTCGCAGTCGCTCCAAATGATACAATCCTCTTTCAGAATTATATTGGAATCGAGTATTTCGCATGAATAGCGTTCGTCTGCCGGAAATAACTTTAAGTATTTTAATCCCTGAAATTCCATTTCAATCATTGAATCTTCTTCATACTGCCGTTGTATTATTACTCTCAGAATCCTGCGATCGTTTACAGGATACATATCCAGGTTTTCATTAACATATGCTCCGCTCAGATAATGCATCTCTTTGATACAGCTATCATGGAAAAACGACACTCTTTCCATAAATTCCTTCAGCGAATTCTCATCTGTAATCTCATTCCACTTGTGCATATTATCACCACTTTCATTACTGTGTATTTCTTCTTCCCTCCTGACCAATCTACTTTGTCTTCTGTTTACTTTTCAGGAATCATGGCAACCTTTTCCCACTGATAGGTTCCATTGTCAACTGTCATTACTGCCATGGTAATCTCCTGGTCGAAGCGTCTGGGGCCGCAGCTTCCCGGGTTTAGCCATAGGCGGCTGTCTATTATTTTTTCGAAATATTTATGGGTGTGTCCGAAGATGACTATCTGTGTATCTTTTAAGTCCCAGTCTACATCTTTTTTATTGTGAGTCATGAAAAATTTTACCCCTTCTATGGTAAAGTGTAAGGTTTTCGCCATTCCCTCTGCCCAATCTTTGTCGTTATTTCCTCGGACTACATAAATAGAACCCATCATACGCAGTGTATCCAGAATTTCCGGTTTGTTTACGTCACCTGCGTGGATAATACAGTCGCAACCCTTTAAAATTTCCAGTATTTCCGGCCTGAGCAGGCCATGGGTATCTGAAATAATCCCTATTTTCTTCATACACTATTTCCTCGCTAATCATTCTCTTATAGGCCGTTTTATAATTTCATCATTCTATGTTTAATTTTCATCAAACAATTCAATCTTTCCATATTCCCCATCATACCCCGGAATTCTCTTCACATTTCCGGTTCTTACATTTTCAATTCCTTCCGCAATCCGTTCTCCTGCACAGGATTTAATATCTTCTGACGGTACATTTCGCAGAATGTCGAATTCTGTCCCCAGTGTCTGAATCATCTGTTCAAAACACCCCTGCACTTTCTTACTTGCAGTGGAATAGCCCATACATGTAGAAATCACTTCCGGCAGAGGTACAAGGCTTTCATATTTCTTACCATCTTTTTTCACAAAACCTTCCGCTCTGTCTGCAAGCTGTTCTACTCTGTGATCTACGCCCATGGTCAGCTTCTTTCCGCAGACAGGGCAGATTCCTCCAAGCCGTTCTGCTTCCACCGGGCTTAATGATACACCGCATTTTCTGTGACCATCGAAATGATATTTCCCCTCTTCAGGAAAAAATTCTACTGTTCCTTCCAGCCCTTCGCCAGTCTGGATTGCCCGATAAAGTCCTTCATAGGAACAGTCAATATCCAACAGATTCGCCTCGCGCCCCAGCTTAGACGGGGAATGTGCATCTGAATTGGATACAAGCTGATAGCGGTCCAGTTTGGAAATTCTCCAGTTCATAGCCGGGTCAGAGGAAAGCCCTGTTTCCAGTGCATGTATATACGGTGCCAGTTCCTCGAAACATTCCTCTACAGAATCAAATCCTGATTTCGCACCTAATACAGAGAAATGCGGTGTCCAGATATGAGCCGGAATCAGAATTCCTTCCGGGCATACATCCAGCATCATTTCCAGAAGATCATGACTGTCCAGACCAAGAATCGGACGACCATCTGAGTGAATATTTCCGATTTTTTCCAGACGCTGTGCCATGGCATCTGCTGCCTCCAAACTGGGAAGCAGGATTACATTGTGTACTTTTCTGGTCTTTCCATTTTTCTTATAAATAGAACTGATTTCCCCGGAGACAACAAAACGTGTTCCTTCTCCCGGGAACTTCCGGCTTTCTTCTTTTACAAATGCATCTCTGAGGCGATACAGGCCGTTTCCCTCTGAAACAAATCTCTCCTTCAGTTCTTCTCTCCATACCGGATGCGTGAAATCACCTGTTCCAATCAGTGAAATTCCTTTCTTTCTCGCCCAGGAATCCAGATTTTCAGGCGTGCCCTCTTTGCTTGTCGCCATGGAAAATCTGGAATGAATGTGCAGATCAGCTATCATTTTCATTAACATTTATCCCCTTAAATTCACATCAAAGTATTTCTTTTCAAGAGTTATAAAATATCAACACCCAAAGATATATTTATAACTTCCATCCATTTTCTTTCAGCCACAACTTGTACGTCTCATACTCCGGCATTACTTTCCCGACCTCATCCCAGAATGCCTTCGAATGATTCATTTCCTTCAGATGGCAGAGTTCATGTACCACTACATAATCCAGCACTTCCGGAGGTGCCAGTATCAGTTTCCAGTTAAAGTTCAGATTCTTCTCACTGCTACAGCTTCCCCATCTTGTTTTCTGTTCTCTGATGGTGATATTGCGGTAAGAAACGCCCATGAGTCTGGCAAAATAAGAAACTCTTTTGGTAATCGTTTCTTTTGCTTTTCGTATATAGACATTTCGTTTCGCTTCGCTCAGATCTGCGCTCAGCGGCTTCTGTTCCCGGTATTCTTTTGTCCGTTCCAGACATCCCAGAACCCACTCCTGCTTCTGGTTTACAAATCTTTTGATCCTCGGCAGACCTGTACGGAGAGGTGCGCGAACGATTACATTTCCATCCCTGCGAACCTCCAGAGTCATGGTTTTTCTGGCACTTCTTATGACCTGATATTCGAATTCTCCGCAGGTGAATTTCTCCTGATTATTTTTTGTTTCGAATTCTCTCATCCATATATTCCTCCATCTCTGCTGCCAGAATATCCATCTTTTCCTGTGTTTCCGGCAATGCATAAGGAACCCTGTCCATGATCCTTTTCACATAATCATGTTCACGCATGATCTCATAGGTTTCCGGGAAATTGATGTCATAATACTGAGCAATATAGGAAATCCAGTAGTCCACTTTTGAAACTCTGTCTGAAGATAATACAGATTCCTTTGCCATACAGGACTCCCATACCTTTGGTGCGATTACTCCTTCACCAACACCCTTCTCATCCACTCCCAGAAGTGTTTCCATTGACTCTTCCAACTTTACCCTGCAATTATCCAGCTTGTCTGCATCTCGGATTAACTTTGCATGAAGCAGGGTTCTCTCGTCCGTAATTCCTTCCAGTTTGAAATCACTGTGCTTCTCAATCGCAGTGCAGATCAGACTGTCAAACCTGTCATCCTTCACAAATCTGCGGATCATTTTCTCCGGTCCGAACAGAAGCTGTGCACCATATGCTGCATGCTCCATGGTTCCCGGTTCAAAGCTGTCAAATCGTTTAATCTGTTCAAATCTTCCAATATCATGGAGCAATCCGATTACCTTCGCCAGCTGTACATCTTCCTCACCCAGCCCCATACGGCGGGCAATGTCCTCTGCTGCATCAACCACTCCATAAGTATGTACGATTTTCAGATGAATCTTATCATCCGCTCTGTCATATTCATCCAGATATACTTCAAAAGCAGCTTTCGCTACATCAAAGTCTCTTGTTAAGTCTAATAATTTATCCATTATTATTATAATCCCTTCTTTATTCCTGTTCGGACTACTTTATATTTTCTCAACCATTATTTTCTGCTTCCATACACCTTTTCTCACAATCATAAGATATACCTGAAACGATATGGAATCACAGTCATAAATGAAAGGTTCTTCTCTGTAGATCAGAGTCTGAACATTCTCTGCTTCCAATTCTTCTTTTCTTCGTTCAGCTTTTTCCATCAATTCATGTAGATATTTATTCTGTTTTCTGCCAAAATCTCTGTCCGGATAGACCGATGCTGCTTCCCTGATTTTTTCTCCCAGCAGAGTAATCACCGGTAAATGACTGCTCCTGCAAAGCATTCCGGCTATCTTTTTGGCATTTGATATATCCGGATTTTTTTCATAACGCCTGAGCATTTTTCCCAGTTTTTCATCTCCTGCTTCCGTTGCCAGTTCCTGCATAACTGCCAGTGCTTCCGCCGTTACCTCCCATGGATTGTCCACCGGAACAATATACTTCTCCGGTACTGCCGGATAAAAAAGATAGTTTAACGGCGGGAAATCACGCAGCATTGCCAGCTTTCCTTCATACTCAGTGCAATATTTTTCTCCCAGATACTCATATTTATCACGCAATATGGCAATCTGATACTCCATGACTCTCAAGTTTTCATATCCTTCCACCCAGAAATGTCCCAGCTCTCCATAATTATACAGATGAGTTTCCAGCAAAATATCTTCAAAAAATACAGTAAACACATTTCGCCCCTGATGAACCACCAGAATATACTCTGCTTCACATAAATCCCTGTCTGCCTTCTCTACAGAGCCCTCAAACTCACCTTCATAATCCCTGACATAATTTCCCGTCATCCTGGCATTTTTCAGAACCAGAAAACTCTCCACTGCATCATTCATCAGATAGATCAGTCGTAATTCTCCACTCTCCGTCTGTCCGGTAAAACCATCTGGAATATCCACAAATTCACACTGTTCCTGCTCCAGAAGCAGATTTAATTTTTCAAAATTGTCTTCCATTATATCTTCCATCCTTAACTCCTGCTGTTTCTGTACAATGTCTTTCGCCGATTCTGTTTAACACACTTGATAGAAGAATCCATTGCATCGTTTCATGGAATTACCGCAATGCAGAAGCAGGATACATTTGCACAATTTTACAGATATATTTTTATGATATCACTAATCATATTTTCTGCCAAATAGAAAAATTTTTCTATTCAATAAAGAAACTGATTTTACTTCTCTGTAATTGACATCCCAAACATAATATTTTACAATATAACAAAGAACAAAGAAACCAAGCAGTATGTATATTACAGAATAAACAAACATAAAATAGGAAGGAGGCATACACGAATGGCAACAGCAACAATCCCATTGAAAGGCAGCGCATCCATGGAATCAAAAAAAGTCAGTATTTCATCTAAACGCCAGATTACTATCCCGCAAAAATTTTTTACGCTTCTGGGTTTTAATACGGAAGCAGAATGTATCATGCGTGGAAACGAACTGGTTTTACGCCCCGTTAAAGAAAATACCAGTGGTGAATTTGCCGAACAGATTCTTGCCGATCTGATCAGACAGGGATATAGCGGTGAAGAATTACTTGAGAAATTTAAACAGACACAGCGAAAAATCCGTCCGGCAGTTGAAGCAATGCTTGCCGAAGCAGACCGGGTCGCAGAATCTAAATCAGGAGGATACTCCTTAGAGGATGTTTTCGGAACGGAGGATGAAAAATGACACAGGTACAGATCCTTCCACCTGCAGCAAAATTTCTGAAAAAACTTAAAGATAAAAAGCTGAAATCTCTGTACAAAGAAGCTATTGAAATGATATGTGAAGATTATTCCATCGGCGAAGAAAAGACAGGTGATCTGGCAGGAATGTACGGTTATGACATTTATTATAATAAAACTAATTATGAACTGGCATATCGGGTGAGACAGCTTGATGATTTGATAATCATCGTTATCATGGCCGGAACCAGAGAAAATTTTTACGAGGAGTTAAAACGTTATATACGCACTATATAACAGTACATATTTGTATCACAAGATAATCCCCCGGAAGTTAATCAGTACTTCCAGGGGATTATTCTATTGACAAAATTTATTCCTGCGCTCCCGTATCAGATGTCAGATATCTTTGCCATGTCTCATTGACATTCTGAATATAGCATTTTACAATAGAACAAAGAAACCAATCAGTATACATGATAAAAAACACTGAACAGAAAGGAGTCATTTCCATGGGACGATTTGTAAATTCGGGAAACAGCGCTTTTCAGGTTGCGCTGAATTCAGAAATCTATGTAGATAAAACCGGTTTACTGGCATATACAAATAAGGTTATGGACACCACTGCAAAATTCATATGCAACAGTCGCCCCCGTAGGTTCGGGAAATCCATCACTGCCGATATGCTCACCGCATATTACTGTAAAGGCTGTAGTTCCGAAGAAATGTTCTCATCTCTGGAAATCGGTCAGGCACCTGGTTTCACGAAATATCTGAATCAATATGATGTGATCCATCTGGATATTCAATGGTGTATGGAACCAGCCGGCGGTCCGGAGAATGTAGTTTCCTACATCACTGAAAAAACGATTCTGGAATTAAGAAATTATTACCCTGAAATTCTGCCTGACTCCATAAGCTCTCTGCCTGAGGCTCTGTCCTGCATTAACACTGCCACTGGTCAAAAGTTCGTAGTAATTATTGATGAATGGGATGTTTTAATCCGAGATGCCTCTACCGACCTGGTAGTCCAAGAGGAATACATCAACTTTCTCCGCGGTATGTTCAAAGGTTCTGAACCTACCAAATATATTCAACTGGCTTACCTCACCGGGATTCTTCCAATCAAAAAAATCAAAACACAGTCAGCTCTGAACAATTTTGCGGAGTTTACAATGACTGACGCCAGGATCTTTTCCAGATATATTGGCTTTACGGAGGAAGAAGTACGAATGCTCTGCGAAAAATACCACCGGGATTTCTCCAAAACCAAGCACTGGTATGACGGTTATCTGCTGGAGCAATATCAGGTATACAATCCTAAAGCAGTAGTAGAATTAATGATCTGGAATAAATTCCAAAGCTACTGGTCGGATACCGGAACCTACGAAGCAATTGTGCCTCTGATCAATATGGATTTTGACGGACTCAAAACTGCCATTATAGAAATGTTGTCCGGTAATTCCGTAGAAATCGATCCTACGACTTTCCAGAATGATATGGTGAACTTTACCTGCAGAGATGATATTCTTACCTGCCTGATCCATCTGGGATATCTGGGTTATGATCAGGACACTCATTCTGCATTTGTTCCAAACGAAGAAATCCGTCAGGAACTTGCCAAAGCTGTTAAACGAAAGAAATGGAATGAATTTCTGACATTCCAGCAGGAATCCTCAGAGTTGCTGGATGCCACTCTGGACATGGACACAGACACTGTGGCCAGATCCATTGAAAAAATACACAATGAATACGCTTCAGCTATTCAGTACAACAACGAAAACTCCCTCAGCAGCATTCTGTCCATCGGTTATCTCAGCACTATGCGGTATTATTTTAAACCTATACGTGAATTTCCTGCAGGCAGAGGTTTTGCAGATTTTGTCTACCTTCCAAAGCTAGAATATTCCAGAGATTACCCTGCACTTGTTGTTGAGTTAAAATGGAATCAAAATGCCCAAACCGCAATCCGGCAGATAAAAAACAGGCAGTACCCTGAGGCTGTTGCAAATTATACTGACAATATTTTACTTGTTGGAATTTCTTATGATAAGAAGCAAAAAACACATAATTGTGTAATCGAAAAATACTCTGAGAAATAATAAAGGGGCTGATTGTCCTTTACGGAGAACATCTTACCGATTATCTATACGAAAAAAGAAAAGCAGGAATGGGAAGCTCTTGTAAGCTAACCCATTCCCACTCTCTGTCTATTCCTTCGCCATTTGTATTATTACCAGAAGTTTCCTGATACTTCCAATCACTTTATATATGTCCATAATGATTTTCAGACAGTCATTCTTATAATATTTTTCTTCTCCCATGGAAACAATACCGCTTTCACATATATTCTATATTCAGCGCTTGAAAGTACCAGGAATAATAATTTTTTTCACGTACAAAATCTTTAAAATCGCTTCTTTGTTTCCATATCCTGATTGTATCACACAGACTCCCGAAATCGCATGCATTCACACAAACAACTATATTTCACTACATATTTAACCAATTTTTTCCAATCTTCCTCACAGACAAATTGCATCCCGTTATTTTTTATAGTATGATTATTGGAAATACAGTTCATTTTATCCATCTGGCATATCCGACAGATATTGTCACCGACATAAGAAACTACAACCACTTTAATCCAAAGGAGCTTAATCCAATTTTGAAACTTGCAATCTGCGAAGACAACCCTTCACATTATGAAATAATACATACTATTCTGCAAAAGTATCCTCCGGGAGCTTTTGAAATAACGCATTTCACATCCGGTGATGAATTTCTCCTGGCTGCTGCTGAAAATGGATGCCCTTATTCCATTGTACTGACAGATATTGATCTTGGTTCTGACACTGTAAATGGCATCTCACTTGCAGAAAAGATCAACCATATCAGCCCGGACACTCAGATTATTTTTATCAGCCAGTATCTACAATATGCTACCGCAGTATATGAGACAGAACATGCCTACTTTATCCATAAACAGCAGATGGAAAAGTATCTTCCTCTGGCTCTGAGAGCAGCGTGCCAGAAGCTCGAGAAACTGCATACACGATATCTGTATTTCTCCGGAAATTCACGCAATTATCAGGTGCTCTGCTCCGATATTCTTTATCTGGAACGAAATCTGAGGCAGACCACGATCTATACCAGAACAGGAACCTATACAACAAAAGAAAGACTGACAGCTCTTACAGAAAGAATGAAACCAGATTTCTGTCTCTGCCATAACAGCTTTGCCGTTAATCTTCATGCTGTACGTACTTACAGTCATAAGGGCATTATACTTTCTGATAATACAGAGATCCCTGTCAGCAGATCTTATTACCAGCAGTTTAAGGACGCGTTTGCTTTCATGATGCTTGCCGGTCACAGGGAGGTGCAGTAAATGAGCAGTCATATGATCAATTTATTTTTGTGTATTCTATCCAGCCTTTATCTGTGTTTTGGACTGTTTTACTTTTGCTGCAGGATCCTGCCCCGCAAATGCAAGATCTCACTTCCACTGCTTTTATGTCTGTCAGTATTTATGGCATTGTTATTTTGGTTCAAGCGTGAATCACAGCATAATGGAATTACAATCGTATTTCAGCTTACAACATTTCTTGTAACACTTTTTTTATTTCAGGCATCTTTTATGAAAAAATTAGCTGTTTATTTTATTTTCCAGCTGCTGATAATCTGTCCGGAAATTTTATGTACCAGTGTTTTCATTGCACTTCATAATCTTTTTATACCGACCAATACCTATACTCCGCACAACCTGATATCCAGCTGTTCACCTGCAGAATATTTCGTTATCGAACTCTCCAACATCCTGCTTGGCCTGTTTCTTCTCTGGAAAATATCAGAAATCCTGCGGCAGTGTATAGATTATTTGAAAATACTCACCTTTTTACAACTGTTACTGCCACTGATCGCTCCGGTTTTTCTCAATGTTATAATTTCCCTTCAGAAAAAACCCGAAGCAGTTCTGGCTCTGAGCATCATTTACTGGATCATATGCATCGGCAGTTATCTGTTGTTTCTGCGTGCAGTCCGTTCTTTAGCCCAACAGCACAGGGAATATTTACAGAAAAAAATGGAAATTGAGCTGATGAAAAAGCAGATAAATGATTCCGTTCAGTTAAGTAATGAATATGCCAGTCTCCGGAAATGGAATCACGATATTGAGAATCACATCATGTCTGTCATGTATTTGATGGATATGAAAAAATATGAGGAAGCAGAAACATATACCGCTTCTGTTCTGTCCCGGCTTAATTGCAGACCACAAGAAAAACAACCAGAGGAGGATTGCAGTCATGAAAAAGAACATTAAATTGATTCCTTTATTTCTCTTCCTCTTTGTATTCCAGTTGTTATATTTTCTGTCTACGATTTATACAGAAAAAATTGATCATATGTTTCTGATCCTGGCAGTGTTTATAATCCTTATCTGTATTCTTTTATACTGCGTGCTTTCTGATGTATTAAAGAAATCCAATACTGAAATGGAACTGGCTTTTCTTCAAAAGCAGAAACAATTAAAACAGGAACAGGATTACAGTCTTCAGATCCGCAGACAGGATACTCGGGATTTTCAGACCAAAACTGTACAGGAACTTCAGGATTTCCAGATACTTCTGGAACAGGGAAAATATGAACAGGCTGATACTGCGATCAGAAATCTGAATCAGACTTTTCAGAAGGATCGTTTTCATCCTTACTGTCAGAATAACCTGTTACAGGCAATCCTGGAAGGGAAACGGCTTCGTGCAGAACAGGAACATATCCAGGTATCCTATGAAATCCTTTTACCGGAAAAGATTTCCATTAATACGACTGACCTGAGCAGTATATTTTTTAATCTTCTGGACAACGCTATCGAAGCTTGTAGCTCTTCCGGCAATCCTGATCCTGAAATCCGGCTGTCTGCAAACATTTCCAACGGATTTCTTACCATATATATGCACAATACCAAGAACCCGTTACAGAGTTTTACACATAAGACTACGAAATCAGAACCGGGTTCTCATGGATATGGACTTTCTATTATTGAAGATATCTGCCAGAAATATAATGGCTCCTATCAGTGGATCGACCATAATAATACTTTTGATTCCATTGTCTTACTACAGATAAAAAATCTCTGAAAAAAGGAGGTGCTTTCCATGCCAGTTACTCCCACGATTGAAGTAGATGATACCCTGAAAGAACGAAGCTCTCATGGCTCCTTTGAGCTTCCCATAGAAACCTATACAGACAACTGCGAGATATTCCATTCTCTCTACAACCACTGGCATGACGAGATGGAACTGATTTATATTGAATCCGGCAGCGGACTGGTCCGTCTGAACAAAGAGATCCTCCGCGTCAAGGCCGGTGATCTGATCATTGTAAACCGTGGCGTTCTCCATGGCATAAAAACAGATCTGAAGAATATCCTTTATTTCCGGAGTATTGTTTTTGACCTGAACTTCCTGTCAGGCCCGGCGGGAGATTTATGTCAGGAACGTGTCATTTCCCTGTTGATGGATAATCAGGCGGAATTTACCCATATTATTTCCAGATCTGATGACAATTATGGGAATATCTGCCTGCTTTTTGACAGGATCCATTCCTGCCATAAAGAAAAAAAGCCATATTATTTCGTAAAATTAAAGGCTCTGTTCTTCAGCTTTTTCTACGAAATGCTCATGGGAAATTACATCACTCCCGCAGATAAGGATGAGAACAAAAGTCTTGCTTCTATTAAAAAGATCCTGGACTACATTAACCTCAATTATTCACAGCCGCTGACCGCAGCAGAGCTCACTGCTCTCTCTAATTACAGCGAATACTACTTTATGAAACTGTTCAAGCAATATACCGGTAAGACTCTGATTGCCTATATCAATGACCTGCGCATTGAGAAAGCCAAGCCTATGCTTCTGCACTCCGACTCCTCTGTCACAGAGATCGCACTGGAAGTAGGCTTCAACAACACCAGCTATTTCATCAAAAAGTTCCAGCAGGCAACCGGAATGTCTCCTCACAAATTTCGCAGAAACCTGTCATAAAATCGCAATTTTGTTGTATTTTTTTTAATAGACTGCTGATATAGTTATAGATGTCAGCAAGAGAACTTCTCTTCCTGATATAAATCAAAAACAATACACTATTCAAAACTAAAAAATAAGCAATCTAACTCATAAAAAAACACATATTCATTTCAGAAAGGGAGATTACGATGGAAACTTTAGAAAAACTCATCTACGACCTGTATAAGAAAAACGCACGTCAGTGCACAGACGAAGAAATCTACAATGCATTATTAATCTATACAAAGAACCAGCTCTTCGAAAGAGGCTATCAGGACGGAAAGAAGAAGATTTATTATATTTCCGCTGAATTCCTGATCGGTAAATTATTATCCAACAACCTGATCAACCTTGGAATCTACGATGATGTTGCTAAATTCTTAAAAGAAAACGGCAAAGAAATCGCTGCTATCGAAGAAGTTGAACCGGAACCATCTCTTGGTAACGGCGGTCTTGGACGTCTGGCAGCATGCTTCCTGGATTCTATCGCAACTCTGGGACTTCCGGGCGAAGGTATTGGTCTGAACTATCACCTCGGACTGTTCAAACAGCTCTTTGAGAACAGACTTCAGAAAGAAACTCCGAACCCATGGATTGAAAAACACAGCTGGCTCACACCTGCAGGTGTTTCCTATACTGTACCGTTCCGCGGATTCTCACTGAAATCTTCCCTGTACGATATCGACGTTGCAGGCTACAATAACAAATCCATTCATCTGCACTTATTTGACATCGATCTGGCAGACGAATCTATGGTTCACGATGGAATTTCCTTTAACAAAAAGGACATCCTTCACAACCTGACACTGTTCCTGTATCCGGATGACAGCGATGATGACGGACGTAAACTCCGTATCTTCCAGCAGTACTTCATGGTATCCAATGCTGCACAGTTCATTCTTGACGAGGCAACAAAGAAAGGCTGCAATCTGCATGACCTTGCAGACTACGCAGTGATCCAGATCAACGATACTCACCCAAGTATGATCATTCCTGAACTGATCCGTCTCCTGACAGAACGTGGAATCGCCTTTGATGAAGCTGCTGAAATCGTATCCAAAGTATGTGCTTACACAAACCATACCATCCTTGCAGAAGCTCTGGAAAAATGGCCAATGGACTACCTTCTTGATGTAGTTCCTCACCTTGTACCAATCATCGAAAAGCTGGATGAAAAGATCAAAGCAAAATATCCTCAGGAAAATGTAGCCATCATCGACAAGAACAACCTGGTTCACATGGCACATATGGATATCCACTATGGATTCTCCATCAACGGTGTTGCTGCCCTGCATACAGAAATCCTGAAAACAAGCGAACTGAAAGCTTTCTATGATATTTATCCGGAGAAATTCAACAACAAAACTAACGGTATCACATTCCGCCGCTGGTTAATGCACTGCAATCATCCGCTGACAGACTATATTACCTCTCTGATCGGTGATGAGTTTAAAAAAAATGCAACTGCTCTGGAAAATCTCCTGAAATATAAGGATGATGAGGCAGTTCTGAACAAGCTTCTTGAGATCAAAACAGAAGCTAAGAAAACCTGTAAAGAATTTATCCTCTCTAACACAGGTGTTGAAATTAATGAGAACAGCATCTATGATATCCAGATCAAACGTCTCCATGAGTACAAACGCCAGCAGTTAAATGCTCTGTACATCATCAGCAAATATCTGGAGATTAAGGGTGGAAAGAAACCTGCTCAGCCTGTAACCTTTATCTTCGGTGCAAAAGCAGCTCCTGCTTATGTGATCGCAAAGGATATCATTCATCTTCTGCTCACACTCCAGGATCTCATCAAAGATGATCCGGAAGTTGCACCATACATGAAGCTTGTTATGGTTGAAAACTACAATGTATCCGCAGCCGAAAAATTATTCCCTGCATGCGATATTTCTGAGCAGATCTCCCTGGCTTCCAAAGAGGCAAGTGGTACAGGTAACATGAAGTTCATGCTGAACGGTGCCGTTACTCTGGGAACTATGGATGGCGCTAATGTTGAGATCAGCGAACTGGTTGGTGAAGATAACATCTATATCTTCGGTGAATCCAGTGAGAAAGTTATCGAACATTACGAGAAAGCTGACTACTGCTCCAGAGATATTTATGAAAATGACAAACGCATCAAGGAATGTGTTGACTTCATTGTAAGTGAAAAGATGCTGGCACTTGGCCACAAAGAAAATCTCGAAAGACTGCACCACGAACTGGTAAGCAAAGACTGGTTCATGACATTGCTTGACTTCAACGATTATGTTGAGAAAAAAGATCAGGCACTGGCTGATTATGCAGACAGAAAAACATGGGCTAAGAAGATGCTGGTTAATATTGCAAAAGCCGGATTCTTCTCTTCTGACAGAACTATCGAGCAGTACAACAACGATATCTGGCACCTGACACCGGCAAAATAATCCAATAAAATTTATGATCATATAAATTCTGTAAAAAATTCAACAGCAGGCATTGTATATTCAATGGAATATACAGATGTCTGCTGTTTTATATTTATCAGGTCATAAAAATCTCTCACTATGTTAATTTTAATCAAATCAGACTATAACTACGGCAACCGAATTCGAGCAAAATATACCGCTTTATATATCCTTGTAATAAGCTGGAGATATAACATCCGCCTCCTTGCAGGAGCATCCGTTCTCGTAACTGTCACAGCAGTCACAGTTTGAACAGTACATATGGGTATCCGGAATATAGAACAATCCTCCATAAAGCGGTGAAGTACGGAGTTCTTTTGACTCTTTCTTGCTGTTGGCAAAATGGATTCCATTAGAGATTAGCATATTTTCAGGTTCATACTGAGAGAAATCAAAATAATGTCCCTGTGTTCCATGATGGGGCACCTTGATACACCAGTAATGTTCGTATAATGGCAATTTTCCATCATAGTTCTCTGCGATCATTTTCAGATGCTCAGGCTGTGCATCCCCGGTAAACAAAAGATTTAATTCTCCGTCTCTGGCATTCTGGAACACAATACTGATCTTATGCTTGAACTGCCGCAGATTTATCTGATTCTCATTCAGCCATGCCAGCAGTTTCTTAAAATCAGGAAGTGCTTTGATTCTGCGAAATTCACGTTCATACACATATGCCCGGATAATTTTCTGACGGACCTCCGGCTGTTCTGTCAGCTCAGATGCTGTTGAATCTGTTTCTTTTTCCACAGTTTCCGCTGGTTTATTGCCTTCAGCAGTCATAGACCATACGATCAGTCTCAGTTTCTCTGCAAATTCAAGCAGAACATCCATTACTTCTTTAAATTTCCCGTCTTCACAGATTCTGTTATAGACTTCGTCCGTCTCCTTCCGGATTACATCTGTATCCGGCCAGAGTGCCTGATATTTGTTTTCAAACAGTTTTCCCCTGCTTAACAGTTCCACGTTCTGTTTGTTCTCCAGAAGTGCATCCACCAGTGCAAACAGGCTGACCTGACGGCTTGGCAGTCCGGATTCTTTTAACAAATCTGCCAGAAGCAGCAGCACCAGTGTTCTGCTCATTTCTTTTTTTGAAAAAACATCGGGAAGATAAATTTTCCCAAAGTCAACAGAAATATCTTTTTTCTTCATCATATAAAGAAGCCCTGACAGATGATCCATATGAAAATGTGTCAGAAGCAGATTTTTACTCTTGATCGTAGACAGATCTGAGATGATCACATCAAATATTTCTCTTCTGGGGCGCCCCTCTATCCTGCTGTTATTTGTTCCGAAATCTACCAGCAGACTCTTCTTTCTGTCCCGGAGACAGAAGCAGTCTCCGAAACCTACATTATACATTCGTACCTTCATTCTTTTCCCTCTTGTTTACAATGGTTGATTTTATTTTAATATAGGGAAATTGGAAATGCAAGAGGGTGTTGTTTGTGTTATTATAGTGTCGTATGATTACTGGTTACTGTTCACATATCACTATTCCGCGAGGTGTTTTAGCATAAATATGCCAAAATCCCGAGACATACAAGCCAAAATCCCATTGCCGCAGGCAATCTGGAATGAATTTTGGCTGCGTTACTGAGAACAGAGTAAACAGTAACTCATCTGAAATAAAAGAACGTGTTTGAAAAATGTTTTTTGCAAGATGTGTGTCACAATTTGTGAGAATGATTTTTCAAATACACCTGAGGAAAAACAAATATAAAATATCAGCAGAATGGAGATAGAACACTTATGACAAAACAGGAATTGGCTCTCGAGGTCATTGAACGGTTAAAAAAGGAATATCCTGATGCAGACTGCACTCTGGATTATGATAATGCATGGAAATTACTGGTAAGTGTGCGTCTGGCTGCACAGTGTACAGATGCAAGAGTAAATGTAGTTGTACAGGATCTGTATGCAAAGTTTCCTACTGTAGAAGCTCTTGCAAATGCAGATGTTGCAGATATCGAAGCAATCGTACGTCCCTGTGGTCTGGGTAAGAGTAAAGCAAGAGATATCAGTGCCTGCATGAAAATCCTCCACGAACAGTATCATGACAATGTTCCCGGGGATTTTGATGCTCTGCTGAAGCTTCCCGGAGTTGGAAGAAAGAGTGCCAATCTGATTATGGGAGATGTATTCGGCAAACCGGCGATCGTGACAGATACCCATTGCATCCGTCTCTCCAACCGCATCGGTCTGGTCGATAATATGAAAGAACCTAAGAAAGTAGAAATGGCTTTATGGAAGATCATTCCGCCCGAAGAAGGCAATGATCTCTGCCACCGCCTGGTCAATCATGGCCGCGATGTCTGTACAGCACGCACTAAACCTTACTGTGACAGGTGCTGTCTGAATGATATCTGTGAAAAAAATGGTGTAGACAGCCAGGAATAATTACTTTATACACATATAACCAAAATAATCCATACCATTATACACATTATCCCAAAGAAAATCCCCATCTCTGTGTTTCTTTAACCAGAGCGTGTCTGAAAAAGGCTTTCTGCAAGATGTGCGTCACAATTTGTGGGATATTTTGCCCGGATGAGGGCGCCGTAGCGGGCTACGGCAACTGAATTCGGGTGAAATATCCCGCAAAGTGGGGCGTGCAGATTGCGGGAATGATTTTTCAGACACACTCTAGCTCAGCAGATGAGGACTTTCTTATTTGCCTAAATGTGCTCCTCAAGGCTTGCGAAGAAAAGTTCATAGAAATCGTCTTCCCCTGCAAGCTTCGGAGAGTTTTCACCTCCACCGTTGGTACTTCTTCGCATGGTAGCATAAAATTCTTCTCCGGCTGTGATCAGATCCATCTCATAAATCTGATATCCCAGTTCCCGACACTTCGCGCAGAAAGCGGCAAGTGGCTGTTCTGCCTTTCTGGTGTCCATCAGTTCCTGCCAGATGTTACGGTCTTTCAGCGCTTTTTCTCTTAATTCGTCTAACATTGCTCCGATTTCCATAATAACATTCCTCCTCTTTGTTTTCTGACCTTCATCAAATAACTATTCCATCGTTATCTGCTGAATTGTTACTTCATCAGTTCATAATAAAATATATACTGCTGCATCACGCCCCGACAGCCCTTATAACGTCTGTTTGGAAATCCCCGTTTATAATGGGCATCCAACGCCTGGCGGATGTGAGTATCTACAGGAAATGCATCCAGCTGATGCAATCCGAAAAGACAGATACAGTCAGCTACTTTCTCACCAACTCCATATAGTCCCAGCAGTTCTTTTCGTGCAGCTTTATAAGTCATATCATGCAGACTGTTAAGTGAAATATCTCCGAAACAGACTTTTCTGGCTGTGTCCAGCACATATTTTGCTCTGTATCCCAGATTACACTCCCGAAGCTGTTCTTCCGTTGCCAAAACCAGTGCCTCTGCAGTCGGAAACGCATAATATTCTGCACCTGTGCTGCTTGTTTTTCTTACTCCAAATTCCCGGCTGATATTTTCAATACACTTCTTTATTCTTGTAATATTATTCTGCTGAGAGATCAGGAATGAAATAATCATCTCCCACAGGTCCTGCTGCAGAATGCGGATTCCGCTTCCCATCTCTCCTGCTGCTGTCAGATATTTATCCCTTGGATTAATCATGTTTATATATTCACTGTAATCACAATCCAGATCAAAATACCGGATCCAGAAGAAAATGAAATCTTCTTCCGGACAAAAGAAATTGACAATTCCTCTCTCCTGAGTCAGTTCCAGATATTTATCTCCCGCAATCACCCGGTAACGATCATCACCGATCTGATCCATCCGAAAGCACTGCCCGGATCTGCAGATCTGCCCCAAGTCAAAATTATCCATTTCTATTGTCAGCATACTATATAACCCCTTATCCTTCTGTTACCAATGTTACTAATAACTCTTTTTTTTCTTGATGAATATATGAATGTATTATATACTATTCTAAGTATAAACGTAAAGCAGAAAGGGGTTCTTACCAATGAAATTTATATATCCTGCGGTTTTCCGCAAAAATGAAGAAGGCAGATATAAAGCATTTTTTCCGGATCTTGCCTGTTGTGAAGCTGAAGGCGACACTCTCGACGATGCGATTGATAATGCAAACGAGGCTGCTTATAACTGGATTTATGCAGAAGTAATGGAAGATGAAATGGATCTCCCTGCAATTTCCGATGAATCCGATCTGGATCTGCTGGAGGGAGATATTGTAAGAAATATTCAGGTCAACATCCGTATGTATGACGGATGGGATGAGTAACCACTACCCGCAACGACAAATTACAGAAATTCAGCTCCGTTATGTTACAATAAAACAAACATTAACGGAGCTTTTTTATTATTTAAATCTGCTCAGACGCACTTCGGTGTACTATCTGCAAAACGATTTTTTTCTCTCGTTTTGCACTTCAAAAAAGGAGGTTTTACTATGAACACAAAAAAGTTCAAAAAGTTCTTTGTGAGTATTGCACTCAGTGCTGTTCTCACGTTATCGTCCGCTTCCTCTGTATTCGCAGCCACAGCACAGCTGGTACCCGCTGAACAAACTGCGAAACTGACTCAAAGTAACGATTCTGATGCCCCTGCCATTGAATCATCTGATGCACAGAATGCCTGCGCTTCTCTTACCGCCCAGCCAGGGATCAGCCAGACAGCAGCTTCCGAGAATTCTGTAACTATTCAGTGGAACCCTGTTACCAATACTTCCAAATATGCTGTCAATATCAGCCCTTTAAGTTCCTCTTCTTATCGTTTTCTCGGCTATATTGGCAATACCCACAATAAAGCTAAGATCAATAAGCTAAAAGCAGGAACTGCTTACGTTATTAAAATCACAGCACTGAATTCATCCGGCATTGCGATTTCTTCCCGTACTGTGGGATGTACCACGCTTTATTCAAAGGTAAAGATTAAATCTTCCTATGCATCAACCGGCAGATATACCTTCAATATGCAGACTGTAAACCCTTCAAACTCCATTACAGGTTATAAGGTTGTATACCAGAGTTCTGCAGCCCACAAACTTATAACTAAATATTTTAATACCAGATATTCCTTTACCATTCCAATATCCGGCAATACATTTTATCAGGTGAAGATTTACCCTTACCTGGTTCTGGGAAATAAACGGTATGTAAGTTCAACCTCTACGGACAGATATATTTCCAATGTCATCACTCTTCAGAAAGCAGGCAACACAAACAGCTCCATGAGCGTAAAATGGAACAGAACTGCCGGTGCAGACAATTACAGTATTTACATAAAATATCCGGGAAGCAGTTCTTTCAAAAAAGTAAAAACAACAACTTCCAATTTCTTTACACTCACCGGAATGAAAAAGAATACCAAGTACGGCATTAAGGTAATTGCCAATAAAAAAGTGAAAAACAAAGTATGGCATTCTGATTCCAAAGCCTATAATATGTCCTTAGTCTGACCATAGTTATCCATAGCAATTGCATAAATCCGGCTACGTTATCAATGACGTAGCCAAAATTTTATATTGACTTTCCCATATCTGAGTGATACACTGATTGTAATTGAGACAAGGGGTGCTTGTGTAAACAGGCTGAGAGTAAGCTGTATCGCTTTAACCCATTACCTGATTTGGATAATGCCAACGTAGGGAAAGTTATAGTTCTTCCACACTGCAATATGCTTGTTGGCATATTGCAGTTTTCCTTTTACTCTGAACGGACATATCATATTATCTCCCCCCTGTTTTAATTGCGGACAAATAGTCAGGCAAATGATTTCACACGCCTGAAAGGCAATAAAATATTGCCACGACAGACCGGGGGCACCACTCTCTGTCACACCAATAGTTTACTTAAAAACTTACGAATATGCGCAGGTGCAAGTCCCTGCTGTATGCAGGAGGCGCAGTTCATTTAATATTGCTGTTTATCTATTACTATGTGCAGCAATTAAGAGCCCACAGTGCAGGGCAAGGAGGAAAAAATGACACAGTATACAACGCAGATGGACGCGGCACGTCAGGGAATCATCACACCACAGATGGAAATCGTAGCAGAAAAAGAACACTTTGACGTGGAAGAATTAAGAGAACTGATTGCAAAAGGACAGGTAATTATTCCCTGCAACAAAAATCACAAGAGCATCAGTCCGAGCGGTGTCGGTGCAAAGCTGACCACCAAGATCAATGTAAATTTAGGTGTTTCCAGAGACTGGAAAGACGTTGATATGGAATATGAAAAGGTACATTCAGCAGTAGAAATGGGTGCAGAAGCCATCATGGATCTCAGCTCCTACGGAGATACCAGAAGCTTCCGCCGCAAACTTACATCCGAATGTCCGGCAATGATCGGTACTGTTCCGATCTACGACGCAGTAGTATATTATCACAAAGCACTTGGCAAGATTACTTCTGAAGAGTGGATTGATATCGTACGTATGCATGCAGAAGACGGCGTGGATTTTATGACTATCCACTGCGGTATGAATCGTGCAACCGCAGCACGTTTCAAACAGAATAAACGTCTCATGAACATTGTTTCCAGAGGTGGTTCTATTATGTTCGCATGGATGGAAATGACAGGAAAAGAGAACCCGTTCTATGAACATTTTGATGAAATTCTTGATATCTGCAGAGAGTATGATATCACTTTAAGTCTGGGAGATGCATGTCGTCCCGGATGTATTGCAGATGCAACTGATACTGCACAGATTGAAGAGCTGATCACTCTCGGTGAGCTTACCAAACGTGCATGGGAAAAGGATGTTCAGGTTATGATCGAGGGACCCGGCCACATGCCGCTGAACCAGATTGCAGCTAATATGGAAATCCAGAAAACTCTTTGCCATGGCGCTCCTTTCTATGTACTTGGACCGCTTGTAACAGATGTTGCTCCCGGATATGACCACATTACTTCCGCAATCGGCGGTGCGATTGCTGCTTATTCAGGTGCTGCTTTCCTCTGCTATGTAACACCTGCAGAACATCTTCGTCTGCCAAATGCAGCTGATGTAAAAGAGGGAATTATCGCTGCCAAAATTGCTGCTCATGCTGCTGATATTGCCAAAGGAGTTCCCGGTGCCGCAGAATGGGATTATAAGATGAGCGAAGCGAGAAAACGTCTTGACTGGGAAGAAATGTTCAAACTCAGCATGGATCCTGAGAAAGCAAGACGCTACCGCGCAGAGGCCAAACCTGAGAAAGAAGACACCTGCAGTATGTGCGGAAACTTCTGTGCCGTAAAGAATACAAACCGTATTCTGGATGGTGAAATTGTTACTATTTTTGATGAATGATGCTTTTATAAAAGCCGTATTTCAACATGTTTGATTGTTGAAATACGGCTTTTTATTTACTATATCTTCATCATATCTGACATAATACATCCACCGGCTGAACCATGTTCCATAATCTCATTTAACTGTCCTGTTCCCGGATGTATCCCTCCTATGGCATATACAGGAATCTTTACTGCTTTACAGACATTCTCCAGAAATTCCAGTCCTCTGGGTGGAAGTCCTTTTTTACAGTCAGTTGTATAAATATGTCCTGCCGTAAGATAATCAGCTCCCAGACTTTCTGCTTTCAATGCATCTTCTACGGAGTGGACCGAACTTCCGATCTGCCGGAAACCTCCAAGCTTTCCCTCATATTTTTCCAACAGAAATATTGGCAGATGAATGTATGGATGATGCAGTTTTTCTGCTACGTTTACATAGGTATGTAATATGCAGGGAACCTGATATCTCTTACAGATTTCCAGTATCTGCTCTGCCAGACGAGAATATTCTTCCTCCGGCAGATCCTTTTCCCTCAGAATAACCGCCTTCGGATGAAGGCTGCATACACGCTCGATCTGTTCTGCAAAGGGACGTTGACACAGGGAGCGGTTGGTCACTGCAATTACATTTTCATAAGGATTTTTCTGCATTTTAGAGGTACACATAATCATTCATAACCGGCTGAAGATCATGATCCAAAAGTGCCTTATAGACTTCATCTACAGACCTTCCGTCTGAAATCTCAAACTGGTCATCTCCTTTATCTTCGATATCCTCCACATGACTTCCGATTCCTGTGCTGACTCCTGCTGAAATCTTTGTCGCAGCAATTCCAACCAGGTTATCGCGTACACGCTCACACTCTCTGGTAGATACCGTAATGCTTGCAAATGGCATGAACAGACGATAGGCGCAGACCACCTGAAGCAGCTGTGGTTCATGTACATCCATAGGATTAATACGGTCATTGTTGATGATCGGCCGAAGTCTCGGACATGAAAATGCAATCTCTGCATGAGGATATTTTCTCTGCAAAAGATATGCATGATATCCGGTGGCAAAAGCATCCTTACGGAAATCATCCAGTCCCAGAAGTGCAGCAAATCCTACTCCTCGCATACCACCCTTTAAAGCACGTTCCTGTGCGTTCAGACGATAAGGAAATATACGCTTGTGCCCTGCAAGATGCAGAGTTTCATACTTATCTGAATTATAAGTCTCCTGGAATACCGTTACATAATCAGCTCCGCATTCATGGAGATGTGCATACTCATCTGAATTCATAGGATAAACTTCAAGTCCGATTACTTTGAAATATTTCCGGGCAATCTTACATGCTTCTCCGATATATTTTACATCAGATTTTGCTCTGCTCTCTCCTGTGAGAATCAGAATTTCCTGCAGTCCTGTCTTTGCGATAGCAGCCATTTCCTTATCAATCTCTTCTGCATTCAGCTTTGCTCTGCGGATCTTATTATGGCAGTTAAATCCGCAGTAAATACAGTAATTCTCACAGTAATTTGCAATATAAACAGGGGTAAACATATACACACTGTTCCCAAAATGTTTCCTGGTTTCTTTCTGCGCAGCCTGTGCGATTTCCTCCAGAAGAGGCAATGCAGCCGGAGACAGCAGTGCCTGAAAATCCTCTGGTGTACGGTTATCATGAGCAAGTGCCCTGCGTACATCTGCCTCTGTATATTTATCATAATCGTAAGCATTCATGGCAGAAATAACCTGATCCATCACGTCTGATTCTTCCAGTACTTCCATTCCCGGAAGATATTTCATATGATCGATCCTGTTCTTTTTCATATCTTCCAGAATCACTTCATTGACAATACTTTCGTTGAAGTGTTCCCCATGTTCCATATTTTTTTCTGTTGTTTCCATTGATGTTTTCTCCTCTTTATTACCATTTGGCAACTTTCGTTTTCCTATAAATTAATACCTACTCCGCAGTTATAGCAATCCTCTAAAATAATGCATCTTAGAATGATTTTTTATTTATTACTCATGAAGAAAACCAGTCAGTGGAGAGGATGCGCTTGCACCTTTTTCCAGGGTTCTTCCCAGTCCGGCAAGGTATGCACTTCGTCCTGCTTCAATAGCTTTTTTAAATGCTTCAGCCATTATCTGCACATCACCTGCTGTAGCAATCGCAGTATTTGCCATAACTGCAGATGCCCCCATCTCCATGGCTTCACACGCCTGAGAAGGACGTCCGATTCCTGCATCTACAATGATCGGGAGCTCAATTTCGTCAATCAAAATCTGGATAAATTCCTTAGTGCACAGACCTTTATTAGAGCCGATCGGAGAACCCAGCGGCATGATGCAGGCAGCTCCGGCATTTACCAGATCTCTGGCTGCATTCAGATCCGGGTACATATAAGGCATTACTACAAATCCTTCTTTTGCAAGAATTTCTGTAGCTTTAACAGTTTCATAGTTATCCGGAAGCAGATATTTTGAATCATGGATCACTTCGATCTTTACGAAATCACCGCATCCGATTTCTCTGGAAAGTCTGGCAATACGAACTGCTTCTTCTGCATTTCTGGCACCTGAAGTATTGGGAAGAAGAGTAACATTTTTCGGAATATAGTCCAGAATATTTGCCAGTCCACCTTCATTGGCACGACGCAGAGCCAAAGTGATGATCTGCGCATCTGCCTTTTCAATACATGCTTTCACCAGATCCAGAGAAAATTTTCCGGATCCCAGAATAAAACGGGAAGTAAATTCATGACCTCCCAAAATCAGTTTGTCTTCATTATTTGTACTCATAATTTAAGTCCTTCTTTCGTATATTATAATGTGATATCAGGATATTCCTGTTTATCTTCCACCTCCCATGAAGCTGACTATTTCCAGTATGTCATTTTCATGTAAAACAGTAGTGCTGTACTCGGCTTTTGACAGAATTCTTTCATTTAATTCTACTGCGATCTGGCTGGGCACATAGCTGTTTTCCTCCAGATATTGCCCTATTGTAAGAGTATTCTGCAATTCTTTTGTTTTTCCATTAACAGTAATAAGCATACTTTCTCCTTTCCGGGAAAAGAAGGTCCGGCCTCTACAACATAAAAAAGAGTCCACAAAAGAATACACCCGCGGTGGTGCACCCCTTCATGAACTCTGTTCACTCTCATCTTTCCCAATATTCATCTGTTATAATGTAAATTTCCCTGTAAGCCCCCGGCTTTCTCTCGCTTATTACAGATTGATTACCGGACAGCTGAATTTCTTCAAATGCATGAGATAAATAAAAAGGAGATGCCAGTCATCTCCCTTTAAAATCATATCTTATAGGTTCCTACGTTGGCATTATCCAAATCAGGTATATGGGTCGAAGTTGATGACTTCCTCTCAGCCTGCGCTCACAAGCTCCCCTTTCTTTACATGGGTAAGTATAATCTTTTATCCCATGTGTGTCAAGACCATATTTCTACATCCTCAGTTTCTTATGAGACTCCCGCATCGTATCCTTCTTGCAGAAGATAAACAGTGCAGCCAATGTCAGAAAACTGATTCCGGCACAGATTACTGAAGGTACGGCAAACTGCACGATTCCAGTCCAAACCAATATCATCGGAATCAGTCCTGCAATTCCGGCCTGTACAAGATAAAACAGATATTCTTCCCTTTCCAGACGGTTTATTTTTGCGATCACAGGAACAGAAAACTGCACTGCCAATATCCCGAAAGGAATCACAAAATCCACAGACCAGCCCTTCCATCCGGTAAACCGGTCCCATAGGATTGCGATTACTGATATGAGCAAAAGCTGCCACATTTCATTCTTCAGAATATTCCTGCGTTTATAATATGCTACCATAACAACCAGCCATGCACAGGCACATCCTGCTCCTGCAAACCAGAACCAATTCAGTACATCTGCCATCATAAAATTAATCATTCCGCAAATTACCGCAATTGCCAGACACAGGAAGCTAAAAGTCTGGATAACCTTCTGATTTTCTTTTTTCTCAAGCCTATGCTTTTCTCCATATCCCGGAAATTCATTCTTTAATTCTCTGTGGGAAACATTCTCCTCTCCAAGCATCCGCTGGAAATTCCTCTGGATACTGTCATTCGGTATCTTGGAAGTAAATCCCAGTACCATCTCATCCCCATAAGAACAGGAACACATCTGCAAAGAATTGGTACTTGCAAAAATCCCAAAATGCTGAATATATTCTTTGTACTCCTCCGGCAAACGAATAATGCCGATATTAGAATAAACTGCCGTAATGCTCCTGCTTCCCAGATTGGCTCCGATCATCAGAAAATATATATCCCACCTCAATCCATCCAAAGAAATTTGTCATAGACTGAGACGGAAAATAATTTCTCAGATTCACCGGAATCATCAATGCTACCGGTCGTTTCTGCTGATTCTTTGGAATCTCTTCCCGAATAGAACACAACATCATTGCTGTCAGTAAAACAGTGATGGAAACTCCACAGGAGCGGGCTTTCCGGTGGATATCTCTTCTTTATCTCCATGTGTAATTTCCTCTGCATGCTCAATCTGCGGAAGATCTGCCTGTGGATGTGCCAGGATCAGATAATCCTGAACCAGTTCCTGCAGGAAATGCATGGCTCCGCAGGTGAATTACCTGGTTAATCAATCGTGGCGCTCATCCGTATTACTGTACATTTCACAGAATCTTGCGGCAAATGCCGGTGGTTCATCATGCACATATAAATGGGAAATATCACCAAATGCACTAATACGAAAACTTGCGATTCCTTCTCTTCGTTCTTCTGTATTGACAGTTGTCACTGAACTTGGTGCTGCGCAGAATCCATGCCACAGTACCATTGGAGAAGCACCGATCAGATGCGCAAGAAGCACACATTCCAGACCAAAATGGCAGAAGAATACCAGCGTATCTTCATTTGGTTTCTCCACTCTGTAATAATGTCCTTCACGTACATAACCATGTTCGGCAAGAAGCTTATCAAACTTTCCTGTTACATAGTCATAGTATCCTTTGGCATCCGACTGCTGAAGTCTCTCGTTTTCATACCAGTGATCATACTGGTAAAATCTCTCGTCCTGTGTCCAGTCCTGCGGAAGCCAGTCCCATAATCTCTTCTGCCTGTCAGTAACATCCGGGCGATCGATCAGAACATCAAATTCCCTCAGCCAGTCACACTCAACTGCTGTACGGTTCATTTTCTTCAATGTAAAAGAGGCTGTATCCTTTGCCCTTCCAAGAGGTGATACATAGAAATCCTTTACATCAAGTTTTGACAATCTTTCTGACAGATATTCTGCTTCTTTCCAGCCTTTTTCTGTAAGAGAATCAATGGAATAATCCGGATCTCCATGTCGCACGATCAATAATCTCATTCGTATTGTTCCTTTCTTTTGTCTCAGTTCTTCTATTATCTCAGATCAGATCGTATCCAAATAGTCTGGCATCTTCCATTCATAGATCTTATCTGAGTTTTTTTAATTTCCACATTCTTCTGTAACCGGAGGGATTGTTTCCTCATAAATATCGTTACTGTTCACTCCGTTCACAGTAACTAAATATCTTCTGATGTGGATAAGTTCTGCTTATCATATGACGCTTCTATTCTAACACCAAGTTCCGCTTTCTGCACTAAAAATTCTCTGCAGCCCTGTTCAGTTGCTGCAAAAGTCGGCCGGCTGTTTATTTATAGCCATTCCATAAAATACTGCACTTGCTATAACAAAAAAAGATGTGCAACTCTGACACATCCTTTTTTGTTCGCATTTTATTTACCTGCTTCAATTGCCTTCTGAAATCTCTGTGCGATTTCCAGCGGACGTGTGATCGCTCCGCCTACCACGATCGCCCATACACCTGTCTGTAGTGCTTTTACAGCCTGATCCGGATAATGAATCTTGCCTTCTCCGATAACCGGAATATCTGTATCTTTTGCAAGCCTCTCCATCAGTTCATAATCTGGTTCATCCTTTTTGGAAGTGTAATCAGTGTAACCGCTCATGGTTGTTCCAACAATATCCACACCACACTTCCATGCATTGATACCTTCTTCATAATTAGAAATATCTGCCATCAGGATAATATCCGGGTATTTCTCTTTGATCTGTGCGATAAACTCATTGACAGTTATGCCATCACCACGCCTGCGAAGTGTACAATCCAGAGCTACAACATCAGATCCTGCTGCTACCAGATCGTCTACTTCTTTCATGGTAGGTGTGATATATCCTTCATATCCGGGATACTGGATTTTCACCAGACCGATCACCGGAAGACCGGTTTCTTCTTTGATCGCTATGACATCGCGGATACTGCTTGTACGGATTGCAGGTGTGCCTGCCTGTTTTGCAGCGCGTGCCATCAGGTACATAATGGATTTCTCTTCTACATATAATGGTTCACCTTCTACCGCCTGACAGGAAATGATCATTTTTCCATGAATCGCATCTAAAATCGCTTTTTTAGTTATCATTTTTCTCCTTGATACAGAACTGCATTCCGGCAAAATGTCCATACTCTTATCTGTGCACATTCTGTCGGAAAGCTTTTCTTTTACACTACAGTACCTTAACAATATTCAACTCTTCGTCTGTCAACACAATATCTGCCCGTTTTCCGGGAGTAAGGGAACCCACTTCATTATAAATCCCAATACTTCTCGCCGGATTTGCTGTTGCTGCCAGAATCGCTTCTCTTTCCGGTACACCCATGGAAATAACACACTTCATACAATCAAAAAGGCAGGTTGCAGAACCGGCGATCGTTCCGTCTGCCAGAGTTGCCTTTCTGTCTTTCATGGTCACTTCCTGTCCGCCCAGTTCATACAGTCCGTTCTCCATACCTGTTGCCATCATGGAGTCACTGATAAGGACGACTCTGCTGTCTCCAAATAAACGAAAGGTATTGCGTACAGTTACAGGATGGATGTGGATTCCATCACCGATCATCTCTACCATACAGTCCTGATTGTCTGCTGCTGCACCGATCACACCGGGTTCTCTGTGTCCCATAGCGTTCATGGCATTATAAAGATGAGTTACATGAAGTGCTCCCTCTTTCATCGCTTCTGCTGCGCAGCCATAATCTGCTGCTGTATGTCCGATGGAAATAACCACTTCATTATGTAATTCTCTGATAAATTCCTCAGAGCCTTCCATATTCGGTGCAAGAGTTACCAGTTTGATCATTCCGCCCGCAGCTTCGTTACATGCTCTGAAAAATTCAATATCCGGTTTACGGATATAGCCTTCTACATGTGCTCCCTTTTTCGCAGGATCAAGGAAAGGTCCTTCCATATTGATACCCACAATACGTGCACAGGTTTCATCCTGTTCTACATCTTTTGCAGTCTGGAAAATCTTAAGTAATTCTTCTTTCGGAAGTGTCATGGATGTCGGGCAATAGGATGTGATTCCATGAGATTTTTCATACTGAAGGATTGTTCTTAACCCATCAACATCTGCATCTGAGAAATCATGTCTGACTGCACCATGGCTGTGGATATCTACCAGTCCGGGCAGAACCTTCAGTCCCGATGCATCCAGTTCCGTTTTATCGGTTACTTCATCTGCTGAAGCCACAATTCTGCCGTTCTCTACATACAGATCTGCGACTTTATAACTGCCATCTTCCTGAAAAACTTTTCCATTCTTTATAATCATCTGATTTTTGCCTCTTTTCTCGCTGAAGTGAATTATTAAGTATTTCCCTGACTTTACCTCTGTCAGGCAATTCCTTCCACTGATACTGTTGTTATCACACAAGAGCCGGTATTATAAAAGTCCTTTTTCTTTAATAAGGCTTAACGCATCTTCATCTGCCACTACGGTTACATCCTGATGAAGCTGAAGGATAGATGCAGGTACATTTGGTGTGATCGGTCCATACAGGGATTTGTACAAAGCGTCTGCCTTGGCACTTCCTGTTGCTACAAGAAGGATTTTCTTTGCTGCCATAATGCTCTTGATTCCCATGGTGTATGCCTGTTTCGGAACTTCATCCATGCTTTCAAAGAATCTTGCATTTGCCTTGATGGTGCTCTCTGTAAGGTCTACGCAGTGAGTTTCCTTCTCAAAAGCTTCTCCGGGTTCATTGAAACCAATATGTCCGTTTCCGCCGATTCCCAGAAGCTGGATATCGATTCCGCCTACACTGCGGATGATCTCATTGTAATCCGCACATGCTTTGTCACTGTTTTCTTCCAGTCCGTTTGGTACATAGGTTCTGTTTTTGTCAATGTTTACATGATCAAACAGATTTGTGTTCATGAAATAACGGTAGCTCTGGTCGTTGTCACCGGAAAGTCCTTTATACTCATCCAGGTTTACAGATGTGATCTGTGAGAAATCAAGGTCACCTTTGTTGTACCACTCGATAAGCTGTTTATATAGTCCGACCGGTGTAGAGCCTGTTGCCAGTCCAAGAACTGCGTTTGGTTTCATAATAATCTGGGCAGACATGATATTAGCTGCTTTTCTGCTTACGTCCTGATAATCTTTACCTACATAAATAATCATAGTTTTCTCCTTTTTTGCGTGTCATCTGACACTTCCGATTTATTATAAACTCATTATAATTCCTGTTGATTCTATTTTCAATGAATGTATTGTTTTTAGAATCTTCTTTCATTTTTTGTTATTTTGAGCCATTTTGCAGTTCGGTTTTTAAGGCTTTCCGAAATTACTTTCCTTGTTTATATTTTTCATGAAAATATTTACATTCTCCTTGTGAAACAAATTCTACAATGTTATAGTAATCTATATCAATTCCACCATACAGAAAGGATTCCATATGTCATTAAACAAACATAAAATTATTCCTTTAATTGAATCTTATTACCATACATTCACTCCGCTGGAAAGAACAATCGCCGATTTCTTTATTCATAATACTGAAGAGCAGGATTTTTCTTCCAGAAATATTTCCGGGCTTCTTTATGTATCTGAAGCTTCACTTTCACGTTTCGCCCAGAAATGTGGTTTTCACGGATACAGAGAATTTATTTATGAGTATAAGCAGAGACTGGCACCAGGTCCCGAAGAAAATATTCCGAATTTTGAAGTATCGGAATTTAATACTTATCAGGAACTTCTGAATAAATCTAACGCTCTGCTGGACAAAGCGCAGATCACACGGATCACAAATCTGCTGGTTTCCAAACCTCGTGTTTATGTTTACGGAAGAGGCAGTTCCGGTCTCGTAGCTCAGGAGATGAAGCTTCGTTTCATGCGTATCGGACTGAATATCGAAGCAGTTACAGACAGTCATATTATGAAGGTGAATTCTGTTATTCTGGATGAGAACTGTCTGGTCATCGGTATCAGTGTCAGCGGACAGACGGATGATATTATCTCTTCTCTGAAGGCTGCACATCAGCACGGAGCTTATACACTTCTTATGACCGCAAGACAGGACAAATCCTATCAGGACTTCTGCGATGAGACGCTCATCTTCGCAAGCATGGAACATCTGGAATATGGAAATATCATTTCCCCACAGTTTCCTATTCTGCTGGTTCTGGATGTACTTTATGCTCACTATCTGCAGATTGACAGGAGCAAAAAAGAAGCTCTGCATGAATATACGATACAGACACTTCAGCCATTTCTGATTAAATAATTCTGATATGCAGGAAACATTCCCGACACTATCCACTGCCAAAATAGCCATAGAAAATCCCTCTTAAGAAGATTTTGGTTATTTACCTTGTCTACTTAAGAGGGATTATTTTTATTTATTGTCTTTTACAAGACGGATCACATTCCATGATGCTTTATGCAGCATACTTGTCAATTCCCCATTGTCCATTGTTGTCTGCTGTGTTGTCTTTGGTTTTACATTTTCCTGTCCGAAAGCATTGACTACCTTCAGGTCATCGCTTTCAAGTACGATATGCTCAGCAACTCTGTAGCCTTCGAAGCTTCTTACATCTGTATTAAGAACAACATCCTCTTTCAGATTTCTGTTTACTGCAAAGACAGTAACTTCTTCTTTCTCTTCATTGTAAACAGCAACTGCTTCAATATCTGTGATGCTTCCGTGTCCGCTTGTCTCATGCTCAGTGGATGAGATTACCGGCTGGAGCGCAACACCACGTCCATATTTGGAAGCATGCATAAACGGATAGAAAATAGTCTGTTTCCAGGAACCGCCGCCATTAGGGTCAGTCATGATCGGAGCGATAACGTTGATGAGCTGTGCAAGGCATGCCACTTTCACTCTGTCTGAATGGCGGATCAGAACAATCAGCATCAGACCTACCAGCAGGGCATCCTCGAAGTTATAAATATCCTCAAGAAGCGGCGGCGCTATCTGCCACGGATGATTCTCTGTGATATCATTGTCAGCAGCATTTGAATGATACCATACATTCCACTCATCAAAGCTGAGGTACATATTCTTTTTGCTGCGTTTTTTCGCTTTTACATAATCGCAGGTTGCGATAATGGTGTGGATAAATTCGTCCATATCATCGGATTTTGCAAGGAAGTCATTGCTGTCGTCAGAACGGTTTCCATAGTATGTATGAAGGGATAAATAATCTACATAATCATAAGTGTGGCTCAGTACATGATCTTCCCAGAGTGCGAAGGTCGGCATATCTTTGTTGGAACTTCCGCATACAACGAACTCGATAGACGGATCGATGAGTTTCATTGCTTTGGCTGTTTCTTCTGCCAGTCTTCCGTACTCATCCATAGTCTTGTGACCGATCTGCCACGGACCGTCCATTTCGTTTCCGAGGCACCATGTTTTGAATCCGTATGGATCTTTCTGTCCGTGTTTGATACGGAGATCACTGTATTTGGTTCCGCCCGGATGGTTGCAGTATTCCAGAAGGTTGCAGGCATCTGTGATTCCTCTTGTTCCGAGATTGACTGCCATCATCACTTCTGAATTGGCTGCGTCTGCCCATTTCTTAAATTCATGAAGTCCTACTTCGTTCTTTTCCAGACTTTTCCATGCAAGTTCCAGTCTGTGAGGTCTTTCCTCAACCGGACCTACACTGTCTTCCCAGTAAAAGTTGGATACAAAGTTTCCGCCCGGATAACGTACGATCGGCACGTCCAGTTCTTTTACCAGATCAATAACATCTTTACGGAATCCGTCAGCATTGGAAAGCGGATGTCCCGGCTGATAAATTCCATCGTATACAGCTCTTCCCAGATGTTCAATAAAGGAACCGTAAATTCTTTTGTCGATTTTGGAAATGGAGAATGCTTTGTCCACTACCATTTTTGCCTGTTTTGCCATAATGTTTTTTGAACCTCCGTTCTTAAATTTAGTTTGAGAAATTAGTTTGTCGTTATATTATTTGAGCTGCCTCATAAGTAATGTCAAATGATCACCGGTTACAGTAACATTAATTTCAAAACTCAATGGGACAGCTCATTTTATATCATGTCAGCAAGTTACGATTTGAATATTTACAACTTTTGATCAACCCTTAACAGCACCGGATGTCATACCATCGATCAGGTATCTCTGGAAGATCAGGTAGATGATCAGGATTGGAAGAATACCGAACATGGAACCTGCGATCAGAAGGTTGTAGTTATTTCCATAAGGTGTCAGCAGTGTATTCAGACCGATCTGCAGTGTAAATTTACTTGTATCACGGAATACCAGCATCGGCCATAACATGTTGTTCCAGGAACCCATTGCACAGAGGATTGCCATGGATGCAAATGCCGGTTTGGTGATCGGCATCATAATCTTAACACTGATACCATACTCTGTGCATCCGTCGATTCTTCCTGCATCCAGAAGCTCTTTCGGAAGACTCTGCATGTACTGTTTAAAGAAGAAAATCGTCGACGCACCACATAGTCCGGGGAGAATAACACCGGCTCTTGTATTGATGATTCCAAGAGATGTAACTTCGTTATACAGAGGAAGCATCAGGATTTCAAAAGGAACACACATAGTTGCGATTACCAGGAAGAATAAAAATCCCTGAAGTTTAAATTTGTACATGGTCAGACCGTATGCGATGAAGTAGCATACCAGCAGTGTCAGAACTACTGTGATCAGTGTCAGGATCAGACTGTTTTTATACCACATGAAATATTTTCGGGAATCCTCATTTCCGGAAAACAGGTATTTGTAGTTATCCAGATGCATCTTGGAAAAATCAAGATTCAGGGACATACCTTTCATAACCACTTCACGGCCTTCCTGGAAGGAAGCGAAGAAACCTGCAAGAAGCGGGAATGCGATCAGCACACAGAGGATAGCGAAAAGCCCTGTGGATAATACAGACGCAACTTTATGATTTGATTCCATTGTCTTTGGCTGAGCTGCTGTTTTTGCCATATCACTTTTCCTCCTTCTTGAATGTTCCTGTTGCCACAAGCTGGACAACATTGATAGCCAGGGCAATGACCAGAAGCACCATACCTACAGCACACGCATAACCCATATCATTTTTCTCAATACCACGTTTATACAGATATCCTACGATAGTAAGACCAATGTTCTTCGGTGAGGAGTTACCATTCCACAACATGAAACTCTCAAGGAACATGGACAGACCGGCATATACGGAAATTGTAATAACATAGATGGTTGTCGGTTTCAGAAGCGGCAGTGTCACATACCAGAATTTCTGTTTTGCATTGGCACCGTCGATATCTGCTGATTCATAAAGAGATGTATCAATACTCTTTAAACCGGAAATAAAATACAGCATGTTAACACCTGTCCATCTCCACATACAGAGTAATAACAGAGCTATCCATCCGGTAGTCTTTGCTTTCAGCCATGGAATACTTGCATTTCCAAGCAAATGCATTAACTGGTTCATCTGTCCGTTATCACCTTCTGAGAACATCAATCGGAATAACATACCGGAAATAACTACAGATGTAAGTGCCGGAATGTACATGATCACTTTCCATACGCCTTTGGCTTTGGTAAGACGGCTTTCCATCAGTACTGCAAGCATCATTGGGATTGGAATCAGCAGGAGCAGTGTCAAAAGCATGTATTCCACACTGTTAAATACAGCCGTCTTGAAGAACTTATCGGAAGCCAGTTTCTGATAATGCTTCAGACCAACCCACTGAGAACCGCCAAACGAAATATCCTGAAAACTCATTACAATACCACTGATGAGTGGATATAACCAGAATACCAGAAGGCTGATAACAAACGGAAGTACGAATACGTAGGGTGCCACCTTCTGAGAATAGAGCATCTTTTTCACTTTATTCACAATGAATTCCTCCTCTTCTAAAAATAGCGGTAACTTTTCAGCATCTCACAGAATCATGATTTACTGAACAGTCACAGATAATTTCTTTTTTCTTATTACCATTATCCTGAAAAGAAATCAGACTCCACATCCTGTGAAAATCTCATTTCTCACCAGGATAACAGTAAAGGAGGTCAGGGAATGCGGTTCCCTGGCCTCCCATATCATTTCGGTCACTGCAGTAACCGTTCTTTATTCACTTGATCAGTGAACCATTATCATTTTATTATTCACACTCGAAATCAAGATAATCCTGTGCATCCTGAAGCGCTTCTTCTACATCCATGCCATCCTCTAATACATTGTTCAGAGTTGTTGTACACATATAGTCGTTCAGTGTCGGAGAGTTCTTTGTTGTATAAACAGTTCCGATTGCATCATTTTCAGCAAGTTCATTCAGCACTTCGTATGGTTTTACACGGAAGAATGTATTATATGTATTGGACTCATCATAAGCAAACGCTTCGTCAGACCATAATGCTGTGTTGCAGACATCAAATCCGAGTTCGTTCCAGATCAGGTTTTCACCTTCTTCAGAGCATTTAGCCCATGCAAGCCATTCAGCTGCAAGTTCAGGATCTTCACACTGATTTGTTACAACAGTACCTGTACCACCGATACCAACAGAGCATTTCTGTCCTTCTTCAAATACAGGGCATGTTGTGATATCATATTTGCCTTCCATCTCAGGCATGTAATCTTTGAAACGGCTCATGTACCACATAGCTTTCGGGAAAGAAGCAATCTTTCCATCCATGATATTGGAGAATCCGGCTTCAAGGTCAACATGTCCGTCTGTGGATACCATTGCGATTCCATCGTTTAACCAGTTCTGCTGCATTGTGAGCATTTCTTTTACAGAATCAAGCTGTACGTTTACAGTTCCGTCCGGGCCGCCTGTCCAGTCTTCACCGTTCTCAGCCATTGCAAGCCACATCCAGTCAACACCGCCTGTATCAACAGAAGTTAAGTATACTTCACCGTTGGAAGCTTCTTTTAACTCTTCACCAAGTTTGGTATAATCATCCCATGTCTTTACAGATTTGTAATCTAATCCGTAAGATTCAAGAAGATCTGCGTTCCAGTACATAACAGTTGCACCTACATGGAAAGGAACACCAAGTCTTGTTCCGTCAGCTTTTGAATAAACATCAAGTCTGGACTGTACCATTGTGTCTTCATATGGAGCAAGTGCATCATTCATGGAATACAGAGGACTGTCATCACCGGAATAGTTCGGGAACTGTCCGATTTCAATGTCGCAGAGGTCAGGAGCACCGGATCCTGCCTGTAAGGACATCATTAATTTGTTATGCATGTCAGAGTATGGATAAGTACTGAATGTCACCTGGATTTGTTTGTCCGGATTCTCTTCATTCCATTTCTCTACCATCTTGCCATAGAACTCGTTGTGCAGGTCTACGAATGACCACATCTCATACTTTGTTCCATCATCAGGACCTACGGTTGTTACTGCTGTAGGTTCTCCCTCAGCCGGTTCTTCACTCTCAGCAGCTTCCTCTGTTGTGTCTTCTTCTGCAAAGACATTCACTGCCATACTCATGCTGGACACTGCCATAGCTGCAGTCATAAGTAATGCGAACAATTTTCTTCTCTTCATAAAAAGTTCCTCCTTTTTTTGGTTTCCTTTCGCTCTTCCGGTTTCAATGATGCTATTGTACAAACCTCATAATCAATTCGTGTTTTTTTAAAATATATGTCCCGCTTTCTTGTTATGGTTATTTTGCACATTTATTTTATTTTTAGCTCCGGTTTATGTTGATATTATATAATTTTTGCCCGTAAATGTCAATATATTTTTGATTTATTTTTATTATTTTAGATTTTAGTAAAATAAATGTTTGATATTTATTAGTCAATCCGACCATATTTCTTCTATTTTCCTATGTTTTTTTCTCCGGTTTTATGATAAAATAAGTAATCAAAACGTATTTTTCTAAAAACACTTATTTAGCATTATATATCCGCAAATACATCCAAAAGGAGGTTTTTCACATGAAATCCTGTTCTATTTCCGATGGTCTTGCCATATTCAAGGCTCTCGGTTCCCCTGTCCGCGTACAGATCCTGCGTCTTATCCAGGAAAAAGAAGGACTGAATATTAAGCAAATTGCACAAAGCCTGAAACTTCCCGTTACAACCCTGTCCCCTCATCTTAATCTTTTGGCCGAAGCCGGGCTGATTGAATTCAGGGATGAGGCTCTTACGCACGGAACACAGAAATGCTGCTATTTTGCAAAAGACTGGGATCAGCTCCTGATAAATATGGCGCTTTCCGGTCCTGCTCTGCAGATCTACAGTGCGGAAATCGGTGTGGGACATTTTTCCGATTTCTCAGTAACTCCCACCTGTGGACTGGCAACCTCTACTTCTTTTGTAGGACAGCTAGATCAGCCACGATACTTCATACATCCAGGCAGCCGTCAGGCAAGAATTGTCTGGTTTACCACCGGATATCTGGAGTATATCCTGCCTAACTTCATCCCTGACCACAGCGTGATCGAAGAACTGACAGTTTCCTTTGAAATCAGCTCAGAAGCCCCTAAATTCTGTGATATATGGCCTTCTGATATTACTTTCTCCCTGAACGGCGTGATCCTTGGCACCTGGACCAGTCCCGGAGATTACGGAGACCGCAGAGGAAAATATAACCCTTCCTGGTGGTTTCCGTTTCTGAATCAATACGGTTTATTAAAAAAACTGACGATCACTCCTGAAGGCACCTTTCTGGACGCAGAAAAGCTGTCCGATGTTTCCACCGGACAGCTTGCACTCACTGATCAGTCTGTTATGAAATTGCGTTTTTCCGTTCTGCCGGGCGCTGAACATCCCGGTGGATGCACTCTTTTTGGTGCAGGCTTCGGAGATTATAACCAACATATACGGATCACCATCGGATATCGTCCTGAAAACATCTGAATTCTCCGCCTGACTTCAGATTGATATACTGCCCCGGATACTCCCACAACCATTTATGGCAGCAGATATTTCACGCCCCATATGGTTTCATTATTGTCACCCTTAGCGCTGAAGCACATCGTATCATTGCCTGCCTCATCGGTCATTTCCAGGACAACTCCTGTATAAGTATTTTCACCGAGAGTCACATCAATATATGGTGTGCCTTCTTCCTCTTCCCATGTGCCTTCCAGTTCTTCTCCGGTAACTGTTCTGTCTGCATTAAGCTGAATTCTCTGCGGTTTATGTACTTTGTCCGAAATATCCGTACCATGGTTTACCAGATAAAAAGTACCCTTGATTTCATCCTCGGAATATCCATCCTCTTTCAACGTCTCGCCGTCTGTGGCAAATGGCGCAGCAACCAGCCATCCGTCTTTTGTGCGGAACAACTGATGTACGCGAGGCTCATGAAGTTCTCCGGTTTTAGCAAAACGCTGATGATAGACCAGGTATAATTTACCATCTTCATCTTCAAATGCAGTCTGTCCGCCAGGTGCCATATAGGTCTGGGTAAGACTTGGGAATGTATAATTTCCCATCATTTTCAGCCCATGATCTTTATGCTCCACAAATAAATACATATCCTTCCCTGCTGCATCTGTATAAGTTCCGTCCACAGTGTCACAGCGGAAGAGTCGCATCTGATAACCTCCTTTTGCCTGCAGATTTCCATAGGACAAAAACAGATAATAGTATCCACTGGTCTCATCATACATAATATGCGGGCCTTCGATGGAGTTGTGATAACCACCGAGAAGTTTCTTACCATAATAGCTGTCCACATGATTTTCTTCGTCTGCTTCCGGATAAATCGGATAGCCGGTCTCTTCATCAATCTCAATCAGAAAAATACCGCCGGACCAGGATCCATAAACCATCCACATACGCCCGTCTTCATCATAAAAAACATCCGGATCAATACAGTTTGGCCAGTTATTGTTGTCATAAGACGCTGCTGTATATGGCCTCGGGTCTGTTCCCATCAGTTCTTCGATATTACTTTCCTTAACATCATGATAGCTATAACCAGAGTACAGGAATGTATCCTCATAGTGATACGGACCTTCAATGTCGTCTGCTGTTGCAAAACAGATATTGGATTTCACATAAGAAGATGTGGTACAGAAATACATCACATATTTTCCCATTTTTTTGTTATAGATGACATCCGGTGCCCACACGGAATAACCACCTTCCTCGTTCTTTCCTACATAAGTAAACGCTGCCGGATCGCCGTCTTCTTCTCCGTCAAAAAGATTGTCAAACAGCTTATTCTCTGCGTTGACCCCGGAAGAAAAACCGATCCAGTTTCTCAGATCTGCAGACTTCGCAGATTCCATATGGGAGCCAAAGATGTAGTAAGTGTCATTGTCTTTGATGACAGATGGATCATGTACAGAAACTCCGGCAGTGAATCCGCCTTTCTTAATCCGGCTCTCAATATCATCTGTGCCTGCTGTTTCTTTTTCGTTTGCCGCATCTGTTGTCTCTGCTGTGCCATCAGCAGCTTCCGCAGCATATATACTCTGTGATCCGAGAAGCATCATTCCTGTCAGCCCCAGAATTATTCCCCATTTTTTTCTCATACCAGTTCTCCTGTTTTCCAAATATTATCCCATCTCAGGTTACGTTAATCTTCGTAAGAAAATATCGGTGCGCCTGTTTTTTCATCCCAGCGGATTTTCATCAGCATGGCATGACGGTTTGGATTGTACAGCGGGTTTCCTTCAATCTCTGCTTCTGTTCTCGCATGATAAACCATGATCGGGTTTCCTTCTTCGTCTTCAGTAAAGGAATTATGCCCCGGTCCATAGATTCCTCTGGACTCATCTGTACGAAGAACCGGATAACGTTCTTTTGTCCAGGATTTCGGATCAAGAAGATCAGAATTTTCATCTGCTGTAAGCATTCCCATGCAATATGCAGCACCGGTCTCAGATGCAGAATAGGTAAGATAAATCCTGCCGTCATGATGAATAACTGCCGGTCCTTCATTCACCCAGAACCCAACTCTTTCCCAGTCATAATCCGGTGAAGTGAGAAGTACCTGGACGGTTTTCAGTTTATACGGAGTTTCCATTTCACCAATATAAAGGTTGGAAATCTGCTTGCCGACTCCTACCTTCTCAGCCCATACATAGTAATGTTTTCCCTTGTTTTCAAATACTGTTGCATCCAGAGAGAAAGCTTCAAAAGAAAATTCATCTGCATCCGCACGTCCCATCTTACCTTTCTCTGTCCAGACTCCTGTAAGCGGATCTGTATCTGCACATTCCAACACATATGGGCGGATTGCCCAGACATCATCTTTGTCCCCGCCTGCAAAATAAATATACCATTTACCATCCAGATAATGAAGCTCCGGCGCCCAGATATGTTCGCTCATGATTCCTTCTTTGTGTTTCTCCCAGACTGTCACTTCTTCCGCATCTTTCAGTCCTGCCAGAGTTTCGCTTCTTCTCAGCACAATCCGGTCATAGGCCGGTATGGATGCTGTAAAATAATAGTTTCCATCTGTGTGGCGGTAAACATATGGATCTGCTCTCTGCAGAATCCATGGCTCATTATACTTAAGTTCTTCACTCATTGTATGTCCCCCTGTTCGCTTTTTATTTTAGATTTATATAAATTATTTTTTATATATTTAAAATTGTACTGCATTTTTCAGAAAATATCAACTATATTTTTTTCTTTTCGTTGCACATTTTTTTCAGATTCGTTATAATTTACCGTAAACGTTACAAAATCATTTTTAACAGAAAGGGAAATCCGTTATGTTATATATTAAAAGTCTGGAGCAGGCGGTCCCTGTCTTCAAAGCTCTTGGTTCTGACATCCGCATACGGCTGATCCAGACTCTCCTTGAGCATCAGGAAATGAATATGAATGAACTGGCTTCCAGTCTGGGGATTACCAACGGTGCCCTGACCAGCCATGTAAAGAAACTCGAAGAATCCGGAATTCTCGCAATTCTTCCAGAGCATTCCGGCCACGGAAACCAGAAGGTCTGTCGCATTAATGTTGACAAGATCCTGGTTGATATTGCCTCTAACAATGACAGCCCGGCTGAGGATAGTTACTCTATTGACATTCCGATCGGCAACTACTTTAATTATTCTGTCTATCCAACCTGTGGGCTGTCTACTACCGATAATCTCATCGGTGAGGTAGATGATCCTCGTTATTTTGCTCATCCGAGCCATGTAGATGCAAAGATTTTATGGTTTGGACGGGGATTTATTGATTACCGCATTCCAAATATGCTACCTCCGGGACAGAAGATTGACCGGCTGACACTCTCCTTTGAAATCAGTTCAGAAGCTCCCGGAGTCAACAGTGACTGGCCTTCTGATATTTCCTTTTTCCTGAATAATACAAAGGTCGGAACCTGGACAAGCCCCGGAGATTTCGGTGATGTCCACGGTATGTTCACTCCCGACTGGTGGTTCCCGAACTGGAATCAGTATGGTCTTCTGAAAATGCTTGTCATTGACCGTCACGGTACTTTTATCGATGGATTAAAGATCTCTGATGTGAATACACAGCAGCTCACTTTTACCTCTCAGGATGATATGGTATTCCGTTTCCAGGTGGATGAACCATCTCAGAATATTGGCGGTCTGACACTCTTCGGAAAAGATTTCGGAAACTATAATCAGGATATTAATGTGAAAGTGCATTATACTCCAAATGTATAATTTTACAGAATATCTGAAAACAGCAAAAAGCAAGGAACCGATGTGTTTTGCCACATAGTTCCTTGCTTTTGTTTTATATTTCATCTGATTCTCCGGTTATTCTCCGCGCATCCAGACTCTCATCTGATTTTCTCCGCGGTTGCCCCATGTGTAATACGGCACTGCTGTCAGTGTTGTCAGCGTTCTCACCGGTGCAATATCACTGTACAGAGAATCTCCCACTGTTTCCAGCTTACGTGCTTTGATCTTAAGCAGGACGCAGCCTTCCAACAGGCCTTCTTTGCAGACTTCCTCTTCCATCTTTGCATCTTCAAAGATGTGGTAAGACTGAAGCAGGCCCGGATTGTCCACACCCTCGAAACAATAAACGATCGGCCCGCGCATAAATGCTACACAGCCGGCATCTTCCCTTACTTTAAGGTTTGCATAAATCTTGCGGATCTTCATCGGAAAAACAAGTTCTACTTCATCATTTTCCCACACTCTCTTAAGGATCAGATATCCTTTTTCCACATTTGCAGTGATATTCTTCTCTTTTCCATTTATACGTACCTGAACAGAACCCGGACGTACCCAGGATGGGATATGGATTCCCAGGATAGTCTCTTCCTCTGTTTTTCCGGTTATATGATAGATCACTCTGCCATCCCACGGATAGTTGCTTTCTACAGTTACATCCATCTTATCAAAGTGTGCTTCTGTGCCTGCCGGGATATGAGAATAAACTCCCTCTTCAGTCTCACTCCACAGATATTTGCCAAGAGACATCAGCAGACGCACTACATTAGGAGGACAACATGCACATGTATACCAGCCCGGACGCTCCGGCAGAACATGCTTATATCCATATAATTTTCCGCTGACTCCAGGTTCTGTTTCCAGTGGATTTACATAGAAAAATCTCTTTCCGTCAAGCTGCATTCCGCTGATGATTCCATTATAAAGTGCACGTTCCATCACATCTGCATAACGTCCATCCATCACATTATCAAGCATCTTTCTTGCAAAAAATACCAGTCCGATAGATGCGCAGGTTTCCGCATAAATAGTGTCATTCGGAAGATCATAATCAATGGTAAATGCCTCGCCGTCTACGGTACTGCCGATTCCTCCGGTGATATACATTCTCTTCTGAGTCATGTTTTCCCAGAGATCACAGCATGCCTGATAGAGTTTTTCATCTTTGTAAAGAGAAGCCAGTTCCGCCATGGCAGTATACATATAAACTGCACGGACACTGTGTCCTACTGCTTCTTTCTGCTCATAGACAGTAGCATGCACCTGGTTATATTCTCTGTTATGCACATCCATATCAAAGTGAACCCAGCCTCTTTTTTCCCTCTCTTTGACAAAGTAATCCGGATCTTTTCCACGCTGTTCAATGAAATATCTGGCAAGGTCTTTGTAATTTTCTTTTCCGGTTACTTCATAGAGACGCAGAAGTCCCAGCTCGATTTCCTGATGTCCCGGAATGCCCGGTTCTTTACCTTCTTCTGTTCCAAAACGTTTCCCGATATGTTCTGCCATGCGCTCCATTACATGAAGCAGACGGTCTTTTCCAGTCACCTCATAATAAGCCGCCGCTGCTTCCATCATATGTCCGGCACAGTATAATTCATGGCATTCCTGTAAGTTCTGCCAGCGGTGTTCCGGCTCTTTGATCGTGAAAAAAGTATTCAGATAACCGTCATCCTGCTGCGCTTTTTCAATGATTTCAATAACCTTATCTGCACGTTCTTCCAGTTCAGCATCCGGTCGGACTTCCAGTGCATACGCTACACCTTCCAGCCATTTGGCAACATCACTGTCCTGGAAAACCATTCCGTAAAATTCACCCTCTTCCAGTCCCGCTGCAATACGGAAGTTTGCCAATGCATGGCTCTTTTCCACTCCCGGAATCTCATCATTTAATATTTTCTCCTGATAAGGAATTACTGTATTCATTACCAGTTCCTGATATCCATGCCAGAATTTATCCGTTACTTTTACCTTATTCAGCAAACTGCTCTTTAAACCTTCCTTCATTTCTGCGCCTCCCATTTTGCCGGCAGATCCGGACATTTTCGCACCTTCTGTACAGCCCGCAGTTCCACAAAGCATCCGCAGAGCCTGCACATCCCACTCATTAATCGTTCACAGGAGCTGCATATGCCAAGCCTTTTCTCATAGGTCTGCTGATCTACTTTCAGCTCTTCATCCATACGCTGAATATAGCGTGACAGATCCTCATAAAAAGCTTCTTCATTCTTCTGTCCGGGCAAACATTTCCTGCACACACGCAGCTTCCTGTTCATACCTTAGTCTCCTTTTTGTTTCCATTATAAATGTTCACAGAAAATACCTGCCTGTTTTGTCAGAAGCGGCATTTTCTGTGAATTTGTAAAGTTTATTAATCTTCCATTTTATCTGTTTAAAAATACTGTAATTATCTTACTTCCAGATGGAGAACACTGCATTTAGGAATTGTAAATTTAATTCCCTCTGCTGTTTTTTCCACTTCGTTAAATTCTTTTACACGAACCTGATCCGGTGTTTCGAAGGTATTCATTTCGTGCATTTCACCGTGTACAATCTCACCTTTAACTTCATTTACCTGGTAATCTGTAAGGATAGTTCTGATTTCATAATCTTTATCCAGAGACAGGTTTGTCAGTGTGATATGTACAGCTCCGTCTTCTGCTACAGATACGGATTCTGTCAGGTTCGGTACCTGCCATTCGTCTTCCACACCAATAGTTTCTGTTTCAATAGAACTGTCTACAAGCATTGCATCCTGATGATATTTGTACATATCAAATACATGATAGGTTGGTGTCAGGATCATATCAGCACCATCTGTAAGGATAACGGACTGAAGAACATTTACGATCTGCGCAAGGTTTGCCATCTTTACTCTGTCACTATGTTTGTTAAAGATATTTAAAGTGATACCTGCGATCAGGGCATCTCTCATTGTGTTCTGCTGATACAGGAATCCCGGGTTTGTTCCTGGTTCTACTGTGTACCATGCACCCCATTCATCAACGATCATGCCGATTTTTTTCTCTGGGTCATATTCGTCCATGATATGTCCGTGACGCTCGATCAGAGTTTCCATAAAGAGCGCTTTATTCAGACTCTTATACCATACCTTATCATTAAAATCTGTAGCACTTCCCTTGATCTCCCATCCTTCCGGATGTACATAATAATGAAGAGAAAGACCATCCATATTTCCGTGAAGTTCTTTCAGACAATGATTATGTGTAGTCTTTAATACTTCTGAAGTCCACTCATAATCATCTACATTTGCACCGCAACAGATTTTATGGATAGGATGATCAGGATGATAATTGCGGACATAAGTCTGATAACGGCGGTATTCATTTGCATAGAAGTCAGGATTCATATTTCCGCCACATCCCCAGTTTTCATTTCCAACTCCAAAGAAATCCAGTTTCCATGGTTTCTCATGTCCGTTTTTCTTACGGAGATCAGCCATTGGGGAAACACCTTCGAATGTGATATATTCTACCCATTCAGACATTTCCTGAACTGTTCCGCTTCCCAGGTTACCATTAACATAAGCTTCGCAGCCAAGCTGCTCACAGAGTTCAAAAAATTCATGTGTACCAAAGCTGTTATCCTCTACCACACCGCCCCAGTGTGTGTTAATCATTTTTTTACGTGTTTCCTTTGGTCCGATACCGTCTTTCCAGTGGTATTCATCTGCGAAACATCCGCCCGGCCAGCGAAGTACCGGAATCCTGATATGCTTCAGTGCTTCTACTACGTCTGTACGCATTCCGTTCTTGTTCGGAATCGGGGAATCCTCACCTACATAGATTCCTTCGTAGATACATCTTCCCAGATGCTCTGAGAAATGCCCATAGATCTCTTTGTTGATTTTGCTCTGTTTCTTTGATGGATTAATTACAAGCTTAGTCATTTTTACCTCCATAGTTTATGATTTCAGGTTTTTATTTTACCTTTTTCTAAAATAATATACTTTATTTTGCTTTTTCATTATACACAACTTCTGTCTGATATTCAATATATTTTCTGCAAAATTGCTATGATAATTTTGTATAAGAGTTACTGTTCACATACCACTATCCCGCGAGGTGTTTTGGCATGAATATGCCAAAA